>JAAUUR010000024.1 GCA_012031045.1 Leptolyngbyaceae cyanobacterium SM2_5_2 | reverse complement strand
ATTAGACAGGCAGTACCTCACCAGGCAAGGAAACAGCTGTAGAGCATTTTTAAAGCTAGTGAAGTACACGGATAACCCTACGGCCCTTGATTTTAGCGGATGGATTGCACCACCTCACCAAGCAAGGAAATGCTATAGAAACGGTAAGGAAATTTAGCTTAATATTAGCCAAAGCCTGTCTAAATCCCATCAATCCAAACCAACCTACTGGATGAAAAAACTCGATGACGCAGGCCAAGGAGGAACCCTCGGCAGCGTCAGCTATTTATAGCGCTGGCCAGCTAGTTTAGGACAGGGTTGGTCAGTGTATCACCAAAGCTGGAACAGCTAGCTGGCTCGCAACCGCCTTAGCCTCTCCGTCAAAATGTCCTAACTAATGTGGCGGTTGCTATAGCTCCTCAAAGATTAACTCAGCTAGCTTGGCTGAGGCCCCGCCATTGCCCCGCACAGAGCGCAACTCGCACTGTATAGCCGCCAGGCTTGCGGGATGTTCCAGGTAATTAACGGCTTTTTCTGCCACTTGGGCAGGGGTGATGGGGCCAATCAGCTCTGGCACTACCTCTCGTTTAGCCCAAATATTCGGCCAGGCAAAGAGTCTTCCTTTTTTATAGACTTGCTGTAAGACTAGGGTGTTAATTATCCTGGCTAGTCCATCGCCTACCAGGGGCAAATTAGCCAGCAGCCCAGGGATGCCATCCCAGGCTTTCATGACTTCCAGCTTTTGGGTGGGCAGCAGGACAATCATCGGTACGCCAAGCGCCCCTAGCTCGGCTGTGTTAGCGCCTACGGTGGTTATGCAAAGCCGAAACTGACCCATGACATCATAGGCGGGGTGGGTTGGCCACAGCCAAACTTCTAGACCGCTGGGCGTCCGTAGGCGCGGTAAGGAGGGAGAATCCTGCACTAAAACGGCGGTAGATGCCCCCTCAAATAGCCGAATATCTGGATTGTAAGCGGCATCGGCAAACTGGGCTAGCGCCTCTAGGGTTAGCAAGGGCGCTACTGGGATAATAAACCTCGTCTGCGGGCGGAGGCGGTGCATGGCCTCTGCCGTGCCCAGGCACAAGGGGAGACCCACACTGAGCTTATTTTTTTTAGACCCCGGCATCAGGCCAATCAGGTCATCCTCTGGGGTTAGGCCAAGGCTATCTCGCACCCTGGCCTGGGCGAGAAGGTCGGTCTGGACATCTGCCATTAGGTCGCCAATTACCTGCATCTTGGCACGATAGGCTGACGGCGCAGCATCTACGATAGTGGGCGTCATGCAGCCAAAACGGTCTACCCAACGGTGCCAGCGAGCCTCCCATTCCGCATAGACAACAATCCGATAGCCCAACCGTTTGCCAATAATGACTGGATAAATCTGGTCGCCCCCCAAAAACAGCACCACACCCTGGGGATGCCAATCCCATGTTTCTGGAGTTTTGCCAGTCAGTAAAAAGGGAAAGAAACGCTCTGGCCCCATAACGCGGCTCACCTCTGGCAGACTGCGAGCCATCTCTGCCTCGCGCCCAGAGGCATTAACGCAGGGCGACAGCACAACGGAAATACGAACCTGGCTAGAGTCGGGTAGTCGTTCTCGCAATGCCTTAACCACAGGGCGCACCCAAGTGGAAATTTCGCCAGGGCCGTTAGACAGAATGAGAATATCGCAGGCAGACATGGGGAGGGAAAATGGAAGAACGAAAACGGAAGAGGGAAAACGGTAATTTGGGTTAGGCGCTTCAGTCTTCTCTAAGCCTAAATCAAATTATTGTGGGGATATCAACGTAAGGCGGGACATTGTTGCGCCAGGAATCTAGGAGCTAGGAGATGGAATTGAGTCATAGCAACATTCCTAGCTTCTAGCTCCTAAATTCTCCGCCCCACTACCGTCGCAGCTTAAGCAGATGCCCTATTGTGGGACTTTAGTCTTTCCGGCCAATGTCTTCTCCAACCACTATCCAAGCGTTAAAAGATTACCTCTCTCGCCTGCAAACTCTATGTCAGCAGGCCAACCCCAGCGGATTAGCCCTTCAAGAGCCGTTTTTGCTGGCCCAGCAACACTTTCAAAGTCAGATATTACCTCTGGGGGAAGAAAGCTCTCCTGCGCTGCAACCCATCTTGACCGAAATGAACCGTACCTTGCGGCTGCTGGCTATGGATGTGGCATTTTTGCAAGCTGCCCGCCAACCGCTCAAAGCACAACAACGGCAACAGCAAATGGGCGAAAGGCTCCAGCAATTGCTCGGCTTTTGCGAAGCCCTTAGCCAAGCCATCTCCAACCCATAGCCTGGCGGTTAAAAACCACGGCTATAGAACCAAGGTCGGTCTGCGCCGACTATTCGACCAGTTTCAGCTATCTAACCCGTTCCAGCAAGATGCTTACTTCCGCCCTCTTCAAAGCCCCTGGGCAAAGGTTCTTGCCACTACTTTACTGTTCCAGTAGCTGTTGTGGGCATCGCCGCCCCAGAGAAGAGACAGCTTGTTATGCATCAACGGCAAGCCTCGATGTTCGGTGATGATATCCTGCACCTTAACGTAGAGCCGCGCATTACCCACTAGCGTGGGCAACACACCTTGCAGTGGGTAGGCAATCGGGTCGCCAGGATGCATGTAGTTGAACCAGGGCAGCGGCTGGCGCCCTCGCTGATGATAGAGATTTTGGAGCAGGATTCTGAGATCGGCTGTCAAATCATGGGTGCTTTCGCCAGCAACGGCCAACAGGCTAAATAGCGCAATGGGTGAGCCTAGGGTATGAATGCTGGCAATGGGCAAACCTTCCTGGGGCTGACCACCCAGGCCAAAAAGTGTATTGCGAATTTGGCCAACAATTGGGCTAATATCGCGGGTGCTGGCATCCTTGGCCAGGCGAGGATCATCCCAGCGGGCGGCAAACAGCAGGTCAAAGAGAATGACGGTACCCAGGCTGTGGGTCACCAAGTGGAGGCAATCGCCCGCCTCTGGATCGGCTGATTGCAGCGGGGTTAAAGCCATCTGCTGAAACCGCCGCACAACTTGGGCTCCCACATGGCGGCTCAGGTAAAGGGCGGCATCCCCGGCAAATTCTAAAATATCCTGCGTCCGAAAGTCAGGAAACCACAGATTACGCCATTGAGGAGACGCTTCTAGCCCCTTGACCAAGTTTTGCTGAGGTTTTTCGTTTAAATCTCCCCAAAATAAAAAAATTGGCTTAATATCCCGGTGTGGATCATTAACCAAGCCTTGCACCTGCTGGAGTAGTTCCAGACCTCTACGAGTAAACGCCGCAGAATCGCGACTTTTTACCCCATGAACAAAAAGAACATAGTCCGTGGCCATGAGTAGGTCTCCCAAGCGCAGCTATCCAACCACTACAGCCCCAACAGCAAAATTCCGGACATCAGTAGAACGCTTTGCTAGGCACCCACTCAACCTGCCTCCCAGCTCCCACCCTCTAACCTCCTGACTCCTAACTTCTGACTCCTAACTCCTAACTCCTAACTCCCGCCTCCTGCCTCCCTCCCGCTAACTATATGTTTCTAGCCACTGCTCTACCTGGTTCAGCAGTTGTTGAGCTGCCGCCAAAGCTGTTTGGGCCTCCCCCTGGGTAAACGCTTCGGCGGGGGTCAGTTCGGTCAACGCATCCGGGTAGCGGGTGGGGATGTAGAGTTTATCCAGGGCCAGGGCCAACTCCAGCAGCGAATTAAAGTGGGACTTGACCGGTTCGGGCAGGTTTTGAATCAATCGGGTGCAGGAATTACCCTAGGGTTCAAAATCAAAAACTATCCATAGGGCTTTAAGTCCTTTTTCAGCAGACTGTTGAGCCCAAAAACAAGCTTGGGCAAACTTCTGCACGGCTAACAGGGCTTGGGCGGCTTCAAAGTCATCTAACCCTTGCTGATACCAGCGTTGGGCTTCCCGTTGTAGCTTCTCTTGACTCACACCGGTTCCTTAATACAAACACAATGACCTTCAGCTAAAAGCTGGCGGATGAAGGGCCGCTCTCGGCAGTTGGCTAGCTCTTTAGGCGTATATAACGATGGCTTCCTTGCTTGAGGAGCTCTACGGCTGTTTCTAGCCAGATGCAAAAAGCGCTAGTATCCATTTGCTGCTTCAATAGCCCCACGTTCTCATAGTAGCTTCACTACCGCTAACTTTTCTGGTCATAATACACTGGTATTAACCCCCTAGCTGAGGCAGATGCAGTGTGGCAAAAATTTTCCATGAAACCCATCGTTTTAGGTGTAATTTTGCCTGCTGCCGCCCTGGTCATCCTAGGGCTAGTTGTGGCCGCCTACCCAGCTTTACCGGCCTGGGATGTCGCTTTTTTGCTGAGCCTGCACCGCTACGCCACGCCAACCCTAACCCAGTGGATAGCCATCCTGACCAATTTAGGCACAGTTTGGGGCGTGCTACCCGCTACTGTGGGGCTGATGGCTGTGGCCTTTTGGCACCGGCGCTGGTGGCAGGGTAGTTACCTGGCCTTAACCATGCTGGGCTGCATTGTTCTGAATCCGCTGGCTAAGCAACTCTGGCATCGGCTGCGCCCAGCCCTTTGGGATGGCATCCCGCCCTATGCGGGCTTTAGTTTTCCTAGCGGCCACGCTACCTACTCCATGGCCTTTGTCTTGGCCTTGGTGCTGCTGGCGGCAGATAACCCCAAACGCCCGTGGATTGTTGCCCTTGGCAGTTTATTTGTGGGCTTCATTGGCTTTAGCCGAGTCTATCTGGGCGTACACTTTCCTAGCGATATTTTGGGCGGCTGGCTACTGGCTACGGCCTGGGCAGTGGGGCTGTATCAGCTGATGTTTCGGCTGTGGCCTGGGTTATTGCGGTCTTCGGAATCAGAACAGTCTTCGGAATCAGGCTAGGGTAACCTCATCGTAAATATCGGCCAGCGATAGGGTTAGCCCTAGGGACGCTAGCGTCAGGTTGCCATCGCCCTCAATTACCTCACCTTGCCAAGCTCCGGCACTATTGCGTCGATAGATCTCGACCACCAACTGCGTTTGCGAAATCAGCACATACTCTTCTAGGGAAGCAATCTGACGATAGTTCATGAGCTTTTCGTTACGATCAATGCGTTCAGTTCCGGGCGACAGCACTTCGACCAGAAGCTTTGGGTGCTTTTTGAAGTACTTACCGGTATCGGCTGGGTCGCAGACTACCGATACATCAGGGTAATAAAAAGTGTCTAACTCCTGAATGTAAATTTTCATATTGCCAGAAAATACTCGGCAGCCCTGGCCCCGGAGGTGAGCACGCAAGCGGGTGTAAACGTTTCCTGCAATCAGGTCGTGCTCTTCGCTGCCCCCGGCCATACAGTAGATTTGTCCTGCCACATACTCATGGCGGTTCAAGCTGGTTTGCTCTAGGACCAGGTAGTCTTCAACGGTTAAGGCAGAGTTTTGAACCGAAGCAACCATAGCTCAACCTTCCAAAACCTGTTCCTAAGCGTAGCCATTCGGTATTGTAGCCATCAGGTAGTGTATCCATCAGGCCAATCATTACAACTCCTCACAATTCTTGTTACGGATAGAGATAACACCCCACGAAACTTCACCAGATAAATTTTCTAGAACCTGGTTAAGCAACCACTTAGGGTCGGGTTAACCTTGAGATTAGACACAGCTGAGTCGCTTCAAAAAGCTCGTCAAGCCTTCATTATTGTTGGCTTTTCTCGATACGTCATTGCACCATGGCAAGGAGTTGGTTATGACTCAAAATGTTCTTTCAGGCTCACGTAATGTTGCTCTAGTAGGAGCCTATTCCAGCGGTAAAACGACATTGTTAGAAAGCATTCTCTCGGTCACTGGAGCGATTACTCGCAAGGGCACGGTGGAGGATGGTAATACCCTCGGTGATAACTCCCCCGAAGCCCACAACCGCCACATGACCGTGGAATTAAATGCCGCCAGTACTGAGTACGGCGGCATTCGTTTTACGTTTGTAGATTGTCCGGGTTCGGTAGAACTTCAGCAGGAAACGAATCATGCCCTGGTGGGGGTAGATGCGGCCATTGTGGTCTGCGAAGCCGACCCCAACAAAGTGCTAACCCTGTCGCCGCTGCTGCAATTTCTCGACACCTGGGAAATTCCCCACCTGGTTTGGATTAATAAGCTGGATCGGGCCAACGGCACCTTTGCAGACGTGCTGGCGGCGCTGCGGGAGGTGTCGTCTCGTCCGGTTATTCCTCAGCAGTATCCCATTCGCCAGAATCAAGACCTGGTGGGCTTTATCGACCTGGTGACTGAGCAAGCCTACCACTACCATCCTGGTGCCCCGGCTGACCCGGTGCTTCTACCACCCTCGCTTCAGGCGGAGGAGCAGGCGGCCCGCACCGAAATGCTCGAAACCCTGGCCGACTACGATGATCATCTGCTGGAAGAACTGCTCGAAGACATTAACCCACCGGAAGCCGAGATTGTTCAAGATCTGAAGATGGAGCTTGGAGCTGACCTGATTGTGCCGGTGTTCATTGGCGTAGCCCAGGCCGACTACGGCGTGCGGCCCCTGCTCAATGCGCTGGTGAAGGAAACCCCGGATCCTGACACCACCTGCGAAAATCGTGGTATCCCCGCCAGTGCAGAGCCTCTGGCTCAGGTGATTAAGACCTTCTACACGCCTCAGGGGGGCAAGCTCTCTCTGGTGCGGGTATGGCGCGGTGAGCTGAGGGATGGGGATAGCCTGAATGGCGATCGCATGGGCGGCCTCTACGACCTGATGGGCGCTCAGCAACTTAGCCTAACCAAGGCAGAGGCCGGGCGCATTGTAGCTATAGCCCGGTTAGATAAGGCCCAAACCGGCGATACCCTGACCACCAATGGCACCCCCATCGCCTTACCCAAGGCTCCCGCCCTTGACCCGGTCTATGCCCTGGCTATTACCCCCGAAAACGTAGCGACGAGGTCAAACTCAGCGGTGCCCTCACCAAGCTGCTGGAAGAAGACCCATCCCTTTTCTGGGAGCAGCACGGCGATACCCACGAAGTCATTCTCTGGGGGCAGGGAGACGTGCATTTGAACCTGGCCATTGACCGACTCAACCGCAAGTACAATCTGCCCATGGGCACGCACCTGCCCCAGGTGCCCTACAAAGAAACCATTCGCCAGGCGGCGGCGTCAGTCCACGGGCGCTACAAGCACCAGAGCGGTGGCCATGGCCAGTTTGGCGATGTTTACCTCTCCATCAAACCGCTGCCGCGCGGCGATGGCTTTGCCTTTAGCGACACCATTGTGGGCGGTGTGGTGCCCAAACAGTACATTCCCAGCGTAGAAAACGGGGTGCGCGAGTATCTTGACCACGGCCCGCTTGGTTTTCCGGTGGTGGATGTGGCCGTCACCTTGACTAATGGCTCGTACCACAATGTCGATAGTTCTGACATGGCCTTTAAGCAGGCCGCCCGCATAGCCATGCAGGAGGGAATGTTGACCTGCCACCCCACGCTGCTAGAGCCCATTGCCCTGGTGGAAATTTCGGTGCCGAGTCTCTATACCTCCAACGTGTTAAAGCTGGTCACAGGGCGGCGAGGCCAAATTCTTGGCTACGATGCCAAGGCTGATTGGCCCGGCTGGGATGTGGTGTCTGGCCATGTGCCCCAAGCCGAAATGCAGACCATGATTTTAGAACTGCGCTCCCTGACCATGGGCGTTGGTTTCTTTAAGTGGAACTACGACCACCTCGACCCGGTGCCAGAGAAATTGACCGAGAAAATTCTGGCCACGACAGGGGCGATCGCTAGTTAAATAAAGTCTGAGAAACCGGGCTTCTTTCAAAAAGCCCGGTTTCTTGACGTTTTCCTGTTAAGAAAATCGTTGGCTTTCGGTCGTATCCAGTAAGCCAATGAAATTCTCCTGATCTTCCTTGAGAACAGTCTTTCGTCGCGCCCAAATTCGATGGGGAATATGGGGGGCTTCCTCCGATAGTCGATCGACTTTTGAGCGCAGGCTAGGGATAGCGTCCTTGAGGTCTGCCTGGCTTCTCAGCACCATGATTTCTTCGATTTCGCGGCGCAATGCCCCGTACTTAGAGGCGGCTGCCCGGTGCTTTTCAGCTTTTTCAGAGAATCTAAAAAAGGTTTGCAGACTAGCCAGAGTGGCGGCTACAACACTAACCAGCCCAATCAAAATTTGAAACGTGGCATCCACGGTACTGCCGATATTGGCAAACACTGAGGTACCCACAAAGGTAGACAACACGACTACCGGAATGCCCAGTCCATAGTTCATGCGGTCATAGCTTTTGGCCGCCTCATAGTGAGCAAACTGAGCAAACCGAATGCGGCGGTACCAGTCGCTTAATAGGTTTTCTGCTGTCATGCTCCTCAGTCGCTCCGTAATTGACAAGGCCCAACGACCAATGCCCCTAGGATAGTCTGCCCCTAGGCTAAGTCTGCTGGCGCAGAGTATTAACCCGGTTCAGACCAAAATAGCGTTGAAAGCAGGGCTTCTGGGCTGCGGCTAAAGGGATACGTGGTAGGCAGGAGGCTATCGGGATAGGCGGCCAATGCTTCGGTTAAGGCATCTTCATAAATGTCGTCTAGAGATTGGCTCAAATAACCCTTAAGGCTAGGCGACTGTTTCAGTAGTCGCTTGAGAGCATTGCGCTGCTCTAAAATCGTCAGTTGCCAGCCTCGGTAGCCGTCTAGCGGCTCAACATAGCACTGCTTGAGCAGATGAACCAGCAACACACTCAGGCGACTCTCTAACTCTCGCTTAGCCGACTTGCTCAAATCTTCGATTTCCTCCACCAGACTGTCCCAGTCCAAGTGCTGAGTGTCTCGCTTTTTCAAGCAATTGGCGGTAGCCTCAGCCCACAGCACAAGGTCCTCTTCGTAGAGTTGACGCAGGGACTGAGACAGCGGAGAGTTAACCATAGATTTCGCTTAGAACAGCGCTAGTGAGTCTCGGCTAGCCAGCCCTTAACCCGTTCTAAACTGGCCCAGTCGGGCTTGCGGGTGAGGCCATCGTCGATGTTATCCATCACCTCGGTGCGCAGCTCCTCCACGGCAGCCATGACCTGGCCAGCAATTTCCACGTGCTCACGCACACCGGGCTTACCGGCATCCAGCATGGCTACGGCCAGGTTAACCCGGCCCTGAGGATCTTGGGGGTTAAGCTTGACTGCTTTTTGAGCCGCCTTAACAGCGGAACTGGGCTTATCCGTTAGCAGATACAGCCATGCTAAACAAGCCCAGGCAGAACTACTTTTGGGGGCGCGATCGCAGATTTCTTTAAATACTGGAATCAACTCAGTTGGGTCTTCTCCGGCTTTATAGCGCTCAATGGCGCTATCAAACAGGGATTCAACGGTTTGAGTCATGCCCTAGGCCCCAAACGACTTACCGCAACCGCAGGTTTGGTTAGCGTTAGGATTTGTAAACTGAAACCCACCGCCAATCAGGGCGTCACTGTAGTCAAGCATCAGCCCGTAGAGGTAGAGCATGCTCTTCTTGTCGCAAATCACCTGAAAGCCATCGTAGTCGTAGACTTCGTCGTGCTCGTTAATATTATCGGGAGTTTCAAAATCCATTGTGTAGGACATGCCAGAGCATCCGCCTTGGCGTACGCCAACCCGCAGGCAAAGCGCCTTGCTGCCCTGCTGTTGTTGAAGCGCTTTAACGTGCTTGAGGGCCGCATCCGACAGCAAAATCCCTCGGAATTGTTCAGTAACCTGTGCCATTACAACCTTCGGATTAAGAGATGGACTAGAGGCTAGAGTCTAACCTATTTGTCAACAAGTCTAGCGGCTAACCGCTAGGGCTGGCACTGTCAAAAATGTTTTGAAATTTAACACTTTCGACCTTTGGCCTTAGCTGTTTTCACAATAACTTTCTATAGTTTAGCTTAGGCACCTGCCGGTCACGGGCTAAATCGCCCGGATTGCGGTCACTGACCATTAAACTCGTTTATGCTTACCAAAGTCATTCCCCGCTTTTCTGGCATGATATCTGCTCCAGGGTTTAGCCGTCATCCCTTCCTCCGCCTTCGCCCATGACTCGATTGAACCGCATTACTATTGACCGTCTTAAGCAACTGCCTCGCATCGCTAGCGTTTGGGAGGGCGATCGACGGCCAGTAAATGGCTTAACGGACGAAGGACAAAGCTTTTGGCCTCGCGAAGGCGAGCATAGTGACTGCATTCTCTGGGTAGATAGCAGCCACGGGGCGGTGCGAGGCATTACCATCGTACCGGCCAGCAGTGGCTATGAACCCATTGTCAGAACGCTGATTCAGGCTATTGAAACGCCTCAGGGCGCTCTTCCCCCGGCTCGACCGCAAAAAATTGTGGTTCGAGATCGGGAAATTCAGTTTTATCTGCGCGGGGCTCTTCAGGGCTTAGACATTGCCATTGACTATGTGCCAGAACTGCCGCTAATTGACGAACTCTTCAATGCCCTGCAACAGTCCAGCGAATTGTCCGAAGGTGAACTGCCTGATCGCCACGGGCAGGCCATGCTAGACAAAGCCATGGAAATTTGGGAGCTAGCCCCCTGGCACAGCCTCAACGAACAGCAGGTCTTGGCCGTAGAGCTTAACGCTTGGGAAATTGACACGCTCTATATCTCGGTGCTGGGCATGGGAGGGGTAGAGTACGGTTTGCTGATGTATCGCTCCCTGGAGTCGCTTAAGCAATTTCGAGAGCGCGTATTACTGGGGCAGCAATCGCCCAAGCAAATGCAGGAAGCTTTCCTGGAGCAAGACTGCTTATTTTTAAACTTTGAACTGTTTGATGGCTCAGATTTGGTAGAACCAATACCGGCCATTGGCTGGGTTACCTCCGCCCCCGATGCCGTAGAACCTACCTTTGGTAGCATTCACCCCCTGGAGGGGTTGCGCAATCAACTAGCCGAGGAAGAAGGGGCTACGTTTCTAGTGGCAATGGAGGCCATCAAGCGATTTTTGCCAAATACCGCACCCAGCTTGAGCGGCCTCCCTACAAAGCTCTTCAGGGCACCTATCGCATTCCTAACCCAGAGAAAAACAACGGTGCAGCCCTGAAGGTAACTGTTCAAACCCTGCCAGAGGTCACCAGTGAGCTCCTGGCCCAAACCGAGAGCGCCTTTGCCGATGGCCCGCCCGGCCTGGATACTTTCCCCGTCCTGCGGGATGACTATGTACCGGAGGGTGCTGTGATTGTCCTGACGCAGTTCCAGCAGGATGAGCTAGCGGCCCTACAGCAAAATCTGGCGACAGCCTACCAGAAGAACCCTAAACTGGCCCGGCCTGGTTGCTCCACCCTGCCCGTGGTGTTAATTCAGACCTCTCGCCCCAAGGCCAAAGCGCTGCTTCAGAATTTGCAGCAGGCCAAAGGCGTGCAGGCCGTTTGCTTCAACCCCGGTAACGACCCCTTTAGCGGTGAAGCCTTTGAACTGGGCTTACTGCAAACTGGCGATGGCGAACTGCATTTGTTCGCCGAATACGAAACCGACAGCCATCTTGATCGCCAACTCCTGGAACGCTGGGATAGCTGGCAAAGAAACTGTAATGGCATCTGTGCGGTAATCATCGCTAGCGGAGTCACTGGCCACGCTAAGGGCAACCCCGCTTTGAAAGATATGATCGGCGTGTTTGAGGCCCGCTGCTGCACACCCCAGGACTTGAATCTGCCGCCTATGCTGCTTCAGTACGCTGCCGATTGGGAATAACCTACCGACTCAGGGATAGCTAGCGTGCGTAATTAGCTCAAAGTTTTCAAACGCTTCTTCAACATCAGCATCTCGCCCATTAGCGGCGCCTTTGACGCTTCTGCAGGGCGTCTAGCATTTGTTGTCGAACGGCTTCAGCCCAAAGGCTAAAGTCCTCAGGGTTATGCAGGGCATTACTAGCCACCGGGGATGTAGCCTTGGCTGCCTTTTGTGGGGTTGAGGCTGTCATATCCTCGCTCCATGACGTGCTACTTTTAGATCTATCAAATCTGCCTTAAGCTAGGTAAGTGCTATGCAATACCTGCATAAAAAATGCGGCGTTTCGCATAGTCTTGGCTCGATTGCCGGCGGTTACCTTTGCCCCCTGGATGGCTACCGTGTAGCTGCGCAAAGAACCAGGTTAAGGGTTCACCGTATCAAACCATAGCCTTTGTTGCACCATTGTTAAGTCTCAGACACCGAGATCGCCCAGTTCTCTATAATTTAACTGTAGCCCTTAGCCCCTGGCTCGGATTCTCTTCAAGGCAGTTGGGGAAAAGTAGACGGCTTGGGGCATGTGTGCTGTGCCTCAGCCCTAAGTCCAAGCCCTTGCACTGGCAACCCCAACCGCTGAGCGACGCAACCCCAAAAGCGGGCTTTACTAAATAGGAGACCCCCTATGTTTAAAACCATTTTGGTGGCGCTAGATAGCTCTTCTCTACGGCAAGTGGTATTTGAAAAAGCCCTGGGGTTAGCCCAGGCAACGGGTGCAAAACTAATGCTCCTGCACGTGGTTTCCGCCTATGAAGAGGGCAGCCCTGGCCTTCCCATTCGCTCCTATCAAGCCTATTACCCCGTCCTCGATGATGCGGTTTGGCGAGACTACCAACGCCGCTGGGAAGCCTTTGAAGCTGACCGTATGGCACTCCTTCAGCAAGAGGGTAAGGAGGCTGAAGCCGCTGGGGTAACGGTGGAATTTTCCCAGGTGGCCGGTGACCCAGCCCCAATGATCTGCCAGGTAGCCCGATCCTGCGGCGCAGACCTAATTGTGGTCGGCAGTCATCGCCGCAAAGGGTTGGGTGAGCTTTTGCTGGGCAGCGTTAGCAACCACGTGATGCACCATGCTCCCTGTTCAGTGATGGTAGTGCATAGCGGCCCCCCCGCAACTACCCCGGCCACGCCCGTTGCCGTAGGCGCAACGGCGTCCTAGTACTCAACGGCGGAAATAGACCTGCTATTTGTGCTGGTGGAAAGCCTTGATACACCTAGGATTTCCTTTCCGTCTTCTGCCTTCCGGTACTAGCCTGGGCTGGCGGGCCGCAGATGCCCTGGCCTCCAAGAGTTGAGAGGGCGAGGGGGTAAGCCTCAGCTTTCAAAGCCGAAACCTGGCCGTAAAGTCAGCGGCAGCGGCGGCGGTTAGGGCTGGGGCAAACCAGTTGCCTTGGCCAAACTCGCAACCCAAATGGCGCAGGGTTTCGCATTGAGCCTCGGTTTCTACCCCTTCGGCAATCACTTTGAGGTCGAGATGATGGCCCAGGGCCAGGATAGTTTCAACTATCTTGTAGTTTTGGGATTGTGCTGCATTTGGCTAACAAAGCTAGCATCAATTTTGAGCGTGTCGCCGGGAGCTGGTGCAGGTAGCTGAGGGAAGAGTAGCCCGTGCCAAAGTCATCAATGCTGATGTGGATGCCTCGCAGCCGCAATTGGTCGAGCAGCTGGGTGGCCGTGCCCATATCGCTAACCAGCATACTCTCGGTGATTTCGAGGGTGAGGCAGTCCCCAGGAACGCTGTAACAGGCCAGAAGCCGATCAATCTCCTCGATCAGGTGAATGTTCCACAGGTCTTGCACGGATAGGTTCACAGATACTCGCCGCCCGGTCATCAGGGAGGCTTGATTCCACTCGGCAATCTGCTGGCACACCGTTTCTAACACCCACTGGTCAACGGCAATGATCAGCCCGATCTCTTCAGCTACAGTGATAAAGTCCAGCGGCCCCACCAAACCGCGCTGGGGGTGCTGCCAACGAACCAAAGCCTCAAACCCCGCCAACGTCTGACGTTGAAGCGAAATAATGGGCTGAAAGTGAACGACTAGCTCATGCGCTACTAGGGCTTGGTGGAGGTCACTTTCTAGCTGGAGGCGTTGCAGGGCGTAGGCGTGCATGTCGGCATCAAAGATTTCGTAGCGGCCCCGCCCCTTAGCCTTGGCGCGGTACATGGCAATATCAGCATCGCGCAGGAGGTCTGTGGCTCGCTCGTAGGCAGGCGTGATCAGCACAATGCCAATGCTGGTGCCCAGGAAAATGTCGCGATCGCCCACGGATAGCGGCATTTCTAACTCGGTAAATAGGCGCTCGGCAATGCGAATCGCTCCCCGAATCGGGTCGTCATCCTCCAGCACAATTACAAACTCATCACCGCCTAGACGGGCAACCAAATCCGTTTGTCGCACCAGAGCCTTCAGCGTATTGGCTACCACCACCAGCATCTGATCGCCCACCAGATGGCCCAGGCTATCGTTAACGAGCTTAAAGCGATCTAAATCCAGGAACAAAACCGCATAGCGGGGAGTGTTCTGGCGTTGGCTTTGTTTAATCGCCACTTTTAGTTTCTCGGTGAGCAGGTAACGATTGGGTAGGTCGGTCAGCCCATCGTGGAAGGTGGTGTAGCGAAGTTTGGCTTCGGCCTGGAGTTGATCGCTAATGTCGTGGGCCATGACTAGTTCAGCTCGCTGCCCCTTAAACATCAGGGAGTGGCCAGTAATCTCGACATCAATCAGAGTGCCGTCTTTTTTGCGATGTTTCCAGATGCCAAATTGGTCGTAGCGGTCCGTTGCTTGGACTGGCGGATCATCCAGTTGAGTTAAAAATTCTTCCGAGGGGAGAATATTAGTTACCGTCATCGCCAAAAACTCTTCGCGGCCATAGCCGTATTTGGCTATAGCCGCGTTGTTGACTTCTAAAAATGCCAGCGTATCCAGGTCATACACCCAGAGCGGATGGGGGTTGTGGGTAAACAACATGCGGTAGGTGACTTCACTTTGCCGCAGTTCGGCCTGAGATGCTTGTAGAGCTAGCTCGATCTGTTTGCGATCGCTAATATCCCGTGCCACACACACCACTTGATCCGCCGACAGCGGGGACACGGAGGTGTCGAACCAGACCAACCTATCCCCAAAGGTTAGGGTGTACTCAATGCGCTGCGGTTGGCCTGTGGCCAGCACGTCGTTAATGCAGGCCATCAATCGCTGGGCCAGCTCAGGGGTAAACACGTCTAAAATTTGGCGGCCCAGTAGCCGTTGAGGCGATTCGTTGGGCCGCACATAGTAGAAGTCTGACTGGGTAGGGCCAACCTGAGTAAAGTATCCCTGCCGGTTCACCACCACCACGACATCTGACATGGCCATCAGCAAGGCTTTCAGCTCATCCTGGGTTTGCTGTTGAGCCTGCTTAGCGGCGGTAATCTCGTTCCCTACCAGCAGTAAGTAAGGCTCTGACTCTGGCCCCTCGTTCACCAGAGAAACCGCCAGGCGATGCCAGACAACCCCTTGATTTTTATGGATATAGCGCTTTTCAACCTCATAGCTGGTTCGTTGGTGGGCAACTAAGGCTTGAACCAATTCCTCGTCGAGGGCTACATCGTCAGGATGAGTAATCTGCCTTAGCGATCGCCCGATCAGCTCTCGGCGAGAATAGCCCCAAAACCTACACATCGCTCTATTAGCCGCAATTATTATCCCCTGTAAATCGGTTACGACCATGCCTACTGAGGCATTCTCAAAAATACTTTGACCTAGAGAATGGGGCTGAAAACTAGTGGCTTGAGCGGTAATTGGGTTAGTCAAAGGTACGTTTGGGTCAGGGGTCATGGTGTAGCCCATGCAGATAATACCGGGAACTGACAACTCGGGCCAGCACTCCTTAAGTATCTCGCAGGATTCCTTTGGAAAGGGTTAACTCCAATCTTCTCGCCCTCGGCCCAGCCCTTTGTAAATGTCACCCTGTTGGTGGAGGGTACGGGTTCGCTCAAACAGCTCGGCCTCAGTCAGTTGCCAACGGGTTAGGGCTTTTTTGAGGTCGGCCTGAATGTCTCGCGCTCCCGGAAATCCCTCATAGCGGATCATGAGCCGGGCTAGCTCGACCAGGTTGAAGTCGCTGGCGTCTCCGGCCAAGAGCTGGTTGACGGTCTGGCGATCGGTACTGTACTGGGGGTGCTGCTGATCTTTAGTGGCTTCGGCCATAGTCATGGGATTGACAGGAACTGCTAACCAGCATACAACCTGAACGCTGGGCCACGATACCTTACGGCTAGCCCCTAGCGGCTCACAACCCTGGCCTCTGGGGCAGAAACCTCAGGGGAGACAGCGGCTTCAATTAAGCCACCGCCCAGCACCCGATCATCGTCGTACCAGACCGCCGCCTGGCCAGGAGTGACGCCAAACTGGGGCTCGTCAAACACCAGCCTGGCTCGGTGGCCCTGGCCCGCTTCAGCCGGTAGAGGAAAGAGTGTAGCGCCGACGGCGTCGCTGCGGTAGCGAATTTGTACGGAAACTTGAATGGGATCCTGGGGTGCATCGATAGAAACCCAGTTCACCCGTTGCACGGTGCAGTCGGGCCAGTGGGCGTCGCTGCGATCGGCCACGATCACCTGGTTGCGACCTATATCAAACCCCACCACATAGAGCGGGTTGGGGGCGGCAATGCCCAGCCCCTTACGTTGGCCAATGGTGTAGTGGTGAATGCCCGTATGCTGCCCCAAGATCCGACCCTGGGTATCCACAATGTCGCCGGGTTTGGCGGCTAGGTATTTATCCAAAAAGGATTGCATCGAGCCGTGGTGCTCGATCAGGCAGAGATCCTGACTGTCGGGTTTGGCCGCCGTGTGCAGCCCTAACTCAGCGGCCATGCGCCGGGTTTCGGTTTTGGTCTGGTGGCCCAAGGGAAAGTGGCAGACCGCCAGCACATCCTGGGTGAGGTCGTAGAGGAAGTAGGACTGATCTTTAGCTGGATCAACCGCCCGCCGCAGTTCGTAGCGCCCGGCGTGAGAATTGTGGGTGATGCGGGCGTAGTGGCCCGTAGCGATGCGATCGCAGCCCAACTCTTCCCTGGCGTACTGCAACATAGGGCCAAATTTGACGGCCCGGTTACATTGCGAACAGGGCAGCGGCGTTACCCCACGGCCATAGCCCTCGACCAGGTAATCGACGATCTCGCGCTGAAATACCTCGCGGCTATCCACAATATGGTGGGGAATGCCCAGGTCTTCGCACAGCTTGGCGGCGTCTATCATGCCTTCTGAGCAGCACTGGCCTTTGCCCTTCATCAGCCATAGGGTTAGCCCCACGACATCATAGCCCTGCTGATGCAGGGTGGCGGACCGCCACTGAACTATCTACCCCGCCGGAGAGCCCGACTACAATCCTTTCCATAGCGATAGGGCTGCTTTGATACAGCTCAGAAGAAACAATGCCAGATTCTCAACACCGTTAGCCAATAACGCCTTTGGCCAAACCATAGCTTTATTTTAGCGTACGGAATGGTCTTCCCTAAAGGCGGCCCGGTGTAGGGATGACCAGCCCTAGGGCAGCGCCTGATCTAGGGCATCTCGTGAGAGGATGGTGGTTAGATCCATGGGCAGGGGCTCGAAGCCAAGCGCTTTGACAAAGGCCGCCTGCACCGCTGGCCGAAAGCGTTCATCCTGTTCTAGGGTGAGCTTGAAGTAGGCCAGAGCCAACACCTGCATGTAGGACTGAGCCAGGTCAGGCCGAGGCCCCACCAGGGCCGGGGGGATGGGGATGGTTGCTCTGGCAAGGCAACATCGCCAACCACAGAAAAATGAGTGCCCTGATTCAGCAGTAACAGGTAACGTTCGGGCGTAGTTAACCAGGTAAAGGGCCGAATCTGCTCTGGAAACACCGGGGCAATGGTGTCGGCGGTGCTGCCTACCATCATCACCGGAATCTGGATTTGGCCATAGCCCGATTCTCCAAACAGCACGCTGCCGATGGGGTTCATGATGAAAATAGCACCTACCCGTGTATCGACCAGGCGCTGACCAGAATCGGCCAACGGAGCCGCCTGACACTGCAACAGCAGGGACGGGTTAAAGGTTAGGCCGATGGGGGGGCAGTTCTGCGCCAGGCTGGCAGGGTCGAAGGCGGCACCGGCCAAGGCCAGGGCGGTATAACCACCGAAGGATTGGCCAATTACCCCAATGCGGGTCATATCTAACCGAGTCGATAGATTTGTGGTGCCGGTTCGGTGGCGGCCAAGGGCGTTCAGGGTGAGGGAAACCTCCTGGGGGCGGCGAAAAAACTCTTCGTCGGGGACCACCTGATCCGCACGGCCTTCTAGCAGAGCCAGCAGTTGTTGGTCATTGCTGCCTGCATGTTCGATGGCGGCTACGGCAATACCACCGCTGGCCAAATAATTCGCCAGGTATGTGTAGCTGCCACTGGTACCGCCTAACCCGTGGGAAATAATCACCACCGGAAACCCCAGCGGCGGTGGGCTCTGACCCGGGGCCAAGCGGGGCAGATACAACTCCGCCGGCCGCGATAAACCAGGCACTACCAGCGTGGCCTGGTTTACTTGATACCGACGCTGCTGCTGAATGAGCTGTAACAGCGCACTATAGGCCTCTGGAGTAAGGGGGGCGGCGTTGGCTTCCTGGGTAGATAAGTCCTGAACTAGGGCTACGGCCCGCTCAGATTGGAGAATGGCCCGGTTAATTTCCTGGGCAATCACAAACCCCTCCCCCAGTTCGAGGCGAATCGCCTCGATGGGGTAGGCCCTCAGCACATCCAGCAAAGTCACCCCTCCCTCAGCCCTGGCGGCTCCTAAAATGAGCGCGGCTCGCAGGGCAGAAAAATCGCCCTGGCGGGCGGGTGTGCGCACCACGCGGGTGAGTTCGTTAAGCAGCAATTCGCCCTGCTCTGTGTAAAGAAATTGAGCAATGGCGACATGGCTGAGGGTTTCTGCTGGGGTAACTAAAGCTTGCCGAATTTGCTCAAGCTGCTCTTGGGAGAATTGCAGTCGTTCGTTGTAGGCCCGCAGCTGGGGCGTGAGTTGCCCAGTCTCGGCAAAATGCTCTAGATCAGCAATGGCAATTGTGCGCTCTAGAATGCCGTAGGAAATTAGAATTTCCTCAGCGGCCTGGAGCGGCGTTGCAGCCAGTACCGTGGCTACACTTGCAAAGGCCAACAAACCATAGTGCCAGAGCCGAGCCTGCCCAAACCTGGCCTTGCTGTAAGCCAGCAAACCGTTAGCTAAAGCGGCCAATAGCGACCGTTTTCCAGGTACGTTATCCGGAGATGAGCCCGGAGTATCAAGCCCAGGATGCAGCGGCACCAGCATTAACCACCAGCCGCTGCCACAGAAGGATCGACGACCTGTTCCAGGAATCCGGCACAGGCATCCATCAGCAGGTCAATCACGTAGTTAAAGCCCTCTGGCCCCCCCGTAGTAAGGGTCGGGGACTTCTTGGTCGGGGTGGGTACGGCAAAAGTCACACATCATGCGAACCTTGTCGTTGTAGGCGGCTCCTGGGGAGAGGGCCATGATATCGCGATAATTTTGTCGATCCATCGCCAGAATCCAGTCGAAACGCTCAAAATCAGCCGCATCAAACTGCCGAGCCCGCCCTTTTAGCTCAATGCCGTAGCCTTTAGCGGCGGCGGCCATGCGGCAGTCGGGCGGGTTACCGATGTGGTAACTGGCGGTACCGGCAGAGTCGCAGACCACCTGATCATCCAACTGTCGCTGCTGAATCAGGTGGTTCATGATGTTTTCAGCCGAAGGCGACCGACAAATATTGCCGAGGCACACAAAAAGAACACGAATGGCCATGGGGTGTCGGGGGATTAAGATTAACCGCTAACGGTCAAAAGCGACTATAGCCCAGGTAGGTTAAGCCCCCCGGTGAGTTCTTCCATGCGATCGCGCATGGTGGCCGTGGATTTATCGTAGGCATCTTTCATGGCGGCGGCTACCAGGTCAGCCAGCACCTCAGCACCCTCATTCAAGGCTTCAGGGGCAATTACAACCCCACGGGGTTCCTGATTTCCGCTCATGATGACCTTGACCAAGCCACCGCCTGATTCTCCCTCAATTTCCATCCGTTCTAGCTCTTCCTGGAGCTGTTTGGCCCCTTCTTGAACTTGCTGAGCCTTTTAATGGCTTCTGTCAGTTCTTTCATTTTGCCGAGGCCGAAGCCGAATCCTTGTCCTTTTGTCATATCCCTGAACTGTTGATGGGTTACTTAAGGTCAGTTTAGCTGCTAAATCCCTTCCTCTGCAGGATGGGATGTTTCATTATCGCATTAGGTGGTTCCCTGGAACTGGCCTAACAGTTTAACTTCAGGTTTGAGCAAGAGGGACCAGCGATTGGCAACCTGTTCCTGAATGTGGCAAATCAGGTTAAAGATGTCGCTGGCGGTGGCTCCACCACAGTTCAGGATGAAATTGGCATGGCGTTGAGCAATTTGCGCGCCACCAATCTGGTAGCCCTTCAGCCCGGTTTGCTCAATTAACCAGCCTGCCTTATAGGGGTTGGGGTTACGGAACACGCTGCCACAACTGGGGAGATGGTAAGGTTGAGTAGTATGGCGTTGCTCTAGATAAGCACGGGTCGTTGCTAGAATTTTTTGGGGGATCATGTCCGGGCTGAAGCTGGAAGGTAGCTTGAGTTACCAGACGGCGATCGCCCTGTAAGGCAGAGGTGCGATAGCGATAGGCTAGTTGCTCAGGACGAAGAATCTCGACCGTGCCATCCGGGTAACTCACCTCAGCGGTTGCCAGGATATCTGCGACACAACCCTGGTGCGCTCCAGCATTCATTACAACGGCTCCCCTACAGTACCGGGAATGCCGATCGCCCATTCCAGCCCACTCCAACCCCGCTCAGCCGCCTGCCAAGCTAGACAGAAACAATGGGTTCTCCAGCAGCGGACTCGTGATTTGGGTAGCCTCCTCATTAAACTCCAGAGAACGGAGGTGACGGGTACAAATCACTAGACCTGCAAGACCGCGATCGCTAATCAGCAAATTACTGCCTGCTCCCAAGATTGTCATGGGTAAGCCAGCATCCGTTCCCCAGGCAACACTGGCTTGCAAATCATCCAGTGTGCGGGGTGCCACATACAACTCGGCTGGACCACCCACGCGAAAGGAGGTCAATGGAGTCAGAGAAACCTGAGATTTAATTAAACAATCGGTTCCTGGTACGCGAATGGGTTCAGGCTGGTGTCCCAAGGGTATAAAACTAGTGCATTTTG
>JAAUUR010000450.1 GCA_012031045.1 Leptolyngbyaceae cyanobacterium SM2_5_2 | reverse complement strand
TAAGAGCTGAGCCTAGCTCAGCCAGAGCAGATGTAGTCGAAGTAAACGCCCATTTCCTTACCGGCATCAGCGCCAACCAGGCTAGCAGTCACTTCTTTCATCGCTTGAATGGCGTTGACGGTAGCGCCAATGGGTACACCCAGGGAGTTGTAGGTTTCCTTCAGGCCGTTGAGCACCCGCTCATCCAGGATGGAAGGGTCACCAGCCAGCATAGCGTAGGTGGCATAGCGCAGGTAGTAATCCAGGTCGCGGATGCAGGCCGCATAGCGACGAGTGGTATACATGTTGCCACCGGGACGGGTGATGTCAGAGTACAGCAGAGACTTAGCCACGGCTTCTTTAACAATCTCAGCGGCGTTAGCGCTGATGGTGGTAGCCGCCCGAACCCGCAGCTCACCGGTTTGGAAATAAGCCTTCAGCTTATCGAGAGCAGAGCTATCCAGGTATTTACCCTGAACGTCGGAGGAATTAATAACAGAAGTAATTGCGTCTTGCATGATGAAGCTTCCTTAAAACTGACGTAATCTCAACAACGAAGTGACGGAATGAGGTAGCCGCAACTACTGCATTGCGCCAACCACATAGTCGAAGTAAGCGGCCGCTTCAGCAGCATCTTCGCTGGACAGCAGGGAAGTAGCAACGCCCTTCATGCAGCGCACCGACTCAGCCACTGCCGGAATGGGGGTGCCCAGGGAGTTGTACATTTCACGCACGCCTACCAGACCAATTTCCTCAATGGGAGTAACATCCCCAGCGACTACGCCGTAGGTAATCAGACGCAGGTAGTAGTCCATGTCGCGCAGGCAGGTAGCAGTCATCTCTTCGCCGTAGGCGTTGCCACCGGGAGAGACCACGTCGGGGCGCTTCTGGAAGAGCTGATTACCAGCTTCTTTAACGATGCGCTCACGGGACTCGGTTAACACCTGGGCGATGCGCAGACGACGCTCCCCAGAAGTCACAAACCCTTTGATGCGATCCAATTCGCCGGGGCTGAGATAGCGAGCCTCAGCATCAGCGTTCACGATTGACTTCGTGACAATACTCATTGATGGATTCCTCCGAAAGTTATAACCAGATGTCTATGAAATTGGTATTCATGGACAAACTTGCTGAGCCAGAAGGACTGGTACAAAGCCGGGAAGCCCCTGACTTAGGAATACTTCAACCGTTAGAAGACCAACCACAAGATCAGACGTTAGCTACTCCGTAGACTCCCTAGCCGCAGACGAGGGCCGTGGCCGCTGAAAGCATTCAAGGTAGCCGCTAATCCTATGGGGATACACAGACTCAGCATCCTTCCCGATTTATTGTCCGGTATCGCGATCGCCTTCTTGAAAACAACGAAATATTTTGTAACAGTTTTACTCAGTTTCCTTAAATGACTACAGGGTGAGCCATCCAGCCAATTCAGAACAGCCGAGAAGAGGTCGGGCGGCCAAATCAAAACGGCCTCAGAGGAGGTTCTTAATATTTCGTTTCAATTAAGGCCAGGGGCCAAGGTTTAACCCTGACCCCTTTTTCCGCAACGGCCTTCTACCACCGGCTATCGCAAACTATCGGCGATAGGGAACGCCCTGGTCGCCAAAGTAACGCTGGTATTCGGCTGAGTCCACCATGGCTTGGGCCGCAGCCAGAACACCTTGTTGGTCGGCCAGCACTCGATAGGACGCTATCTCAGCCGCTGACTCTAAATTGCGCCCTAGCAATTGGCGAGCCATCACCTCCAGCAGCTTGGGCTGTGGATAGGCCGCCACGAACCGTTCTTGATAGGCGCTAGAGGCCAGGAGTTCAGCAATGAAGCCGCGTACGGTTAGCTGGCCCTGCCGCAGTCGCGCCTCTGCCTGTGGTAGCTGCCACTGGGGCGGAATATCACCCTCGTAACAGACCATCACCTGCCGATAGATAGCTGTGATTACAGCGTCTACCTGAGTGGTGTCAGCATCCGTAGAGAGGCGATAAAGGCGGGTGGCTGGCTTCGCCACCGGCAGTTCCAACCCTTCAGTTTGGCAGGCCCGACCCACAGTAGACGCCAATTCCACCTGGGCAGCCGTCTGACTCGCCACGGCATCGGCCATTAGCGGCATCTTCGCCACATCCATCGTGGGCTTGGCGGTGACAAAACTAGGCACCACTAGGTCACGGTTTTGCTTGGTTAGCCGGTTATACAGCCTCTCGGTATTGGGGAAGTTGGCGGCGGGCAGGGTGGGGAAGCGGCGGTAGGGCACCGTATCCTCGCCAAAGTTTTCGGCGTACTCTGGCGTATTCAGCATCGCCCGGATAAAGCCACGAATCCCCTCACTGGCTAAAATCTGATTATATTTGCGGATTTCGGCCTGATCCTGCGGAGCCCGACCCAGGAAGTGTTTGGTGCCAAACTCAATCACCTGGGTGTTGGGGTAGGGAGTGTAGAACTCCTTAATATACAGCTTCGAGCAGCCGACCCCCTCCATGAACTCCTTCAGGCTGATTTCACCATTGCCCAGCTTACTCTCCAGCACCGTAAACTCGCTCTTCACGATGTAGGGTGCAATGTCGCGCTCAAAGACCTGCCGGTAGGCGGCGGCGGTAACTAACTTCAGGTTTGGCTTATCGGCCAGCGAAGTGAGCTTAAAGATCTTAGTTTGCTGGCGCTGCCGGTTAACACCCTGGCTGATCCGCTTTTGCACATCGGGGATGGCACGCTCTTCGGTAACCGCACCCAGTTCTACAAAGCGCGGCGTTGTGGTGTCGGGCACAGGCACCATCCCTTTCGCCGCCAGCGTTCCAGCTCGCATACTGCGCAGAGCCAGCCCCTTAGGTGTGAGGTAGCGTTCGTAGGGAACGGTGTCTTCCCCAAAGGCTTCGGCATACTCCTGGCTGTTGATGAGGGCATCAACCAGGGCGTAAAAGCCCTTCTTGGCACATATATCGAAGTAGCTGTTAGTCTCATTACGTCCGTAGGTGGGCCGACCCAGCAAACGGCGGTGAATGTACTCCACCGCCTTCATCACGTAAAGGGAGGACCAGTAAGTCTTACGGAATGCCTCAGACTTAGCAATGGCCCGGATAAAGTCCTTAACCGTGATTTCACCGTTTTCGAGCTTAATCTCCGCCACGGTTGAGCGCTGACCTGAGTAAACATCGCGACCAAATACTTGCCGATAAGCGGCTTTGATCACGGTCTGAGTGGAGCTTTCAGAAAACCGCACACTGGCTCTGGTGTTGCCGGTTCTGGGAATCTGATCCAGCTTGAACACCTTGGCCCCCAGGGACCCTGGGTTTTCGGGGCGGGCGGCGGGGTTGCTCAACTGGTTGTTGATCCCCCGGCCCCCGGTGGATTAGAATCCGGCGCGTATCTTTACTAAAGAAAGCCGGGGTAGCACTGGGGTCGCGGGTTTCTTTGGGGAAAATGGCACCAAACTGAATTTCCAGCGGGTCGTTGCCAGAGCCGTAGGGGTGCTGGTCGGGCAGAGGTTGCTCGTAGGCGGCAAATAGGGTGATGAACTGAGGTTTCTTGCGGAAGGGCGCACTGTAGTTGAACAAGTCAAACTGTGGGCCCCAGTTGCGGCACTCCTGGGCTTCTTGCCCCAGCCCGCGCAGGTAGGGCACGGTTTCTTCGCCGAAGTAGTCGGAATATTCGTTGGAGTCAATCAGCGCATCGACTAGCTTCGAGAGACCGCCCTTGGTGACAATTGCGAAGTAGCGCGAGAATTCTTCCTGCGAGCTGACGCCCCGCCCCAGAAAATGGCGGAAGGCTAGCTCTACAACGCGGCTGTTGCAGTAAGGCTCGTAGAAGTTTTTGCGGTAGAGCGGCGATTTGCCCAGCCGCCGCATGAATTCCTTCATCGGAATATCGCCGTTCTTCACCTTCGA
>JAAUUR010000023.1 GCA_012031045.1 Leptolyngbyaceae cyanobacterium SM2_5_2 | reverse complement strand
GTCGATACCCTTGCAATGTATGGAATGTTTGGCGGCATTGCGCAAGAAGCAGCAGCCGTAGGGTGGGCAATGTCCACCAGCCTTAAATCAGTGACATTCAACGCTGTGGTGCTTTTAGCCTGGAATCTCCAGACAAAGCGATTCTGTGATTTTTTCCTAAAGTAGGGAAAAACACTGGCCAGGCACTATGGCCTGAGTTAGGCTGTTGGTGGCATTACTGTGCCATCTACTACATACCTAAAATTTAGTTTACTTAGCTCTATGGGGCTATTTGCCTTCATCCGCTGAACAAGGTGCACTACCAAACTCGTTTAATTACGCACACACTTGTTCAGGAGAACAAAATGAACAGACAATTTTTGACTGGTGCCCTAGTGATGGGCGTTGCGGCTACTGCTGCGATTGTTGCACCTCAGCCTGCGGAGGCGCTTGAGGTTAATTTTGGTGGCAGTGCTGGTCTTTTTTCGCCCGTCACAGTTGATGGACTGACGGTTAATGCTTCTGGGAGAACAACGGGAGGTGCTAGTCGCGCAGTTGTGCGAAGGCCCCTTGGAATTGGGATATGGAATCAAAGCATCAGCCCAGAAGGAGGTGGTTCTTTGTTACCAGACCAGCTTCAGGTGGATGGTTTAGGGCCAGATGAAGTTCTTGAGCTTGCCTTTAGTTCCACTGTCCGACTAAAGGCAGCAACTTTCTCCATCCTTGCTAGCGACTTTAATGATGAGTTCACTATTCTTTTTGATGGTAGTGAAGTCTTTAGCTCGTTGATTAGAACAGTTGCCAACGGCTTTGGTACCACTGTGCAACTTCCAGGCACGTTGCCTATTGGCGATGCCTTTGGCTTTTCGGTTACTGATGCCAATGACAGTTACTTTCTTAAAAGCTTAGAAGTTGAAGTCATCCCCACCCCGGCGGCGGTTCTGCCTGGCTTAGTGGGCATGGGAGCTGCGGCATTTCGTAAGAAAAAGCAGGTGGCTGAAGCCGCTCAGGACGCTTAATAAAACTCGTTAAGCAACTCTAACGTGCGGTTGTAAACGTTCTGGGCAGAGGCACTTTGCTCAGAAGGTTTTTTAAGGATTAGTACATCGCAAAGTCCCCGCCTACCCTCTCCCCTAGCCCCTCTCCCAGGCAGGAGAGGGGAGTTGAAAGCCTCCTTCAAAGTCTCTCTCCCAGCTTGGGAGAGGGATTTAGGGAGAGGGCTAATTCACGGCAAAACAGATTGTTTTCGATCTATTTAGGACGGCACAGTATGGCCATAGCCACGGGGAAACTGGGTAGCTTAGAATCTAACTAATTACCCGCTTACCTGCTATGGCCACCACCGCTGATGATGTTTGGCGCTTGCTGGGAGAACTCACCGAAGCCCAAAAGGAAACCGAGCGCCTTATTAAGGAACAATCCCAGGAGAGCGCACAGCGCTTTCTTGAGAACGAGCGGCGCTTGCGTGAGAGCGAACGGCGTTTTCAAGAAACCGAACGGCTGCTAAGAGAGCAATCTCAAGAGACCGAGCGGCTGATGAGGGCACAATCTCAGGAGACCGAGCGGCTAATGAGGGCACAATCCCAAGAGACCGACCGCAAGCTGCAAGCCACGGCGGAGGAAAATCGCCGGGTGAACCGTCAACTCAGCCAGCAGTTGGGGGAACTGGGGGGCAAATGGGGGTTATTTGTGGAAAACCTGGTGGCTCCAGCCTGCGAAACGATTTTTTTGGCGCGGGGTATTCCGGTTCATCAAGTTAGCCAGCGGGTGAGAAAACGGCTGGAGGGCCACACCCTGGAAATTGATGTGCTGGTGCTCAACCAGGCCCACGTTCTAGCGGTAGAAGTCAAAAGCACCCTGGGTGTGGACGATGTCAGAACCTTTGTCGAGACGCTGGGGGCAGTTTCGTCCCTTTTTCCCGGAGCATGCCCAGCGCCAGCTCTATGGGGCCGTAGCCGGGATTAGCATCGACCCTGGGGTTGAGCGCTACGCCTACCGTCAGGGGCTGTTTGTGCTGGCCCAGTCTGGCGAAACGGTGGTGATTCTCAACGACGAGTCGTTTCAGCCGCGGGCCTGGTAAAAGCCCTGGCGGAAAGTCTGCAATCCCATGGTTTCTGTGAGAAAGTAAAGGCTAATAGTGACAATTTTATACAGCCTGGGATAAACTGTCAGGGTAGCTATTGTGCTATCTAATACGGATTTGGTTTTTGTAATCCGTAGCTTTACAGAGCTATGGACGCTGGCCCGCTGAACAAGGTGCATTACCAATGCTAACCATTCACACACGCTTGTTCAGGAGTACATAATGAAGCGCTCATTTTTGACTGGAACCCTTACAGTAAGTGCTATTGCAACAGCGGCTGTTATTTCAGCCCAGCCTGCCCAGGCACTTCAGATTGTGACGTATAACTTTTTTGGTTCAAATCAGCATTCATCCCAATTAAATTTTAGCCCTGTAGGATTTCCCAGTGCATTTTCAGTTACTGCTACAGCCTCTCGTTTGAATTTGCAAACCAATGTGAGTTCCGATGTCAATGTCGCTATTCGTCCACAGGGTATCGGCGTTCAGGGTGGCCCATCTGGGCCTGAAATTTCTAAAGGTATTGTTGGAGGACATACCTTAATTGAAACGCTACGTCTTAATTTCAATGGGCAAGTTGTTAGGTTGATTTCCGCTACTTTTGGCGATGGTCAAAATAATGATGATTTCCGTCTACTTAAGGGCGATGGCACGTTGATTGTGGAAGCAAAAACTAAAGCACAACAGAATAGTGCTACCCCTACCTTTAATTTTGCACAAGCTAATGTGAACGAAAGTGCTAGAACCGGCACCATTTTTGACTTTACCGTGCCCGCACTTGGCACCGATGATGACTACTTCCTGCGGTCGTTAACGGTTGAGGTGATTCCTACTCCGGCGGCGGTGCTGCCTGGCTTGGTGGGTATGGGTGCAGCCGCTTTTCGTAAAAAGCAACAGCAAAATGCTGAAGCCTAGTGGGGAAGGATAGCGTTGGGTCAATTTTTTGCGATGCGTCTCGACCAATACAGCCTTGGTTCCTACAAGCCGGGGGCACCCCTCTGGCGGCAGTTGCTCTGGTATTTTGTGGGGTTGCCGCTGCTGCGGGCCTACTGGCTGCCCATGTCGGCGGTTAAGGTGGCTTTGCTGCGAGCCTTTGGGGCTACGGTTGGCCAGGGCGTGCGCATTAAGCCGGGGGTAAGGGTTAAGTTCCCCTGGCGGCTAACGGTGGGCGACCATGTTTGGATTGGCGAAGAAACCTGGATTGATAATTTGGATGTGGTTACCATCGAGAGCCATGTTTGCCTGTCTCAGGGGGTCTACCTGTGCACGGGCAACCACGATTGGAGCCATCCTCACTTCAGCTTGAGGACGGGGTCTATTTACCTGCGGAGGGGATGTTGGCTGGCGGCAAGGTCTGTAGTGGGGCCTGGGGTAACGGTTGGCCAGGGGGCAATTTTGGCGCTGGGCAGCGTAGCGGGGCGGTCGCTAACGGATATGACCATTTATGCAGGCAACCCAGCTCAGCCGGTTAAGACGAGAGTTATGGCAGAAAGCCCTGGCTTAGATTGATATTCCCCTAAACACCAACTCCGCTGGCCCAGTCATGTAAACCCGGTTGTCTGCCGCTGACCATTCAATGTGCAGGGGGCCACCGGGCAGTTCTATGGTGACCGCCCGATCGCACCGTCCATTCAGCACCCCGCCACCAGGGCCGCACAGGCTCCTGTGCCACAGGCCAGGGTAATCCCCGCTCCCCGCTCCCAAACCCGCATCTTCAGGTAATCGGGCCGCACCACCTGAATGAACTCGGTGTTAATCCGCTGGGGAAAGGCGGGGTGATGCCCAAACTGGGGGCCAAGGGTCTCCAGGGGAATCGCCGCCACATCCTCCACAAAGGTGATGCAGTGGGGATTCCCCATGCTCACGCAGGTGACTGTCCAGGGTTGCTCGGCCACAGTCAGCGGAACTGCCACCACCTTATCTTCAGCGGCAGCCAGGGTGGTGGGAATTTCCCTCGCCAGCAGGTAGGGTGGCCCCATGTCCACTGTGACCTGGCCATCGGGTTGTAGGGTGGGCGAAATCACTCCAGCCAGGGTGTGAATGCGGTAGGTGTGGGGAGCCTGGGGAGCCTTTCCGTCACTGGTTTCCAGGGTTTCCAGAAACTTGGCCAGACAGCGAATGCCGTTGCCGCACATCTCAGGCTCAGAGCCATCGGAGTTGTAGATGCGCATGGTGTAGTCGGTGCCAGGCTGCCCCGGCAGGCAAAAATGACGCCATCGGCCCCAATGCCAAAGTGGCGATCGCACCAACGCACGGCCTCCTCTGGGCTCAGCGCTGGCTCTGGCTGCTGGCGGTTGTCCACCAAAATGAAGTCGTTACCCAACCCGTGATACTTGCTAAACTCCATTGCCTACTCTTCCCCAGCGACTAAGCCCCATTATTAACCAATTTACCTGTCTATGCTCGGCTTTTAGCCCCCAGCCACCGGATTTTTGTCAGTCAACCAGCTCCTGACCCTCCGCCCTCCGCCTTCCGCCCTCTACCCTCCGCCCGGCAGATACCCACCCATTGCCTTACTCTGGCAAAAACTCGATGTTAAGAATGTCATCCAGCCTAAAAGGCAATGGCTCAGGAAACTGGTCTAACTCCAGCCCGGTTTCGTCGGCGGCCAGACCTCTGGCTTGCTGGTAACACTCCACCAGAACAGTGGACATATAGCCTTTCAAACTGGGGCTGTCGCTTAACTCATCCGCTAGGCGAAGCCGATGCTCTCTCAGGGTTGCCCGCCAACTGTTAGAACGGCCAGCCGGTTGATACTGATATTTCAACAGATGCATGAGCACCACTCGTAGATTGCTTTTCAGCGCGTTCTTTTGGCGTTTGCCCATATCCTCTAGTTCGTCCAGCAGGTCAGGCCAGTCAACCTCAGACCAGGCTCCAGCCCGAAGTTGAACCAGCGTCGCCTCTAGCCATCGGTAATAATCCTGCCCATAGAGGGCTGCTGCGGCTAGAGCATTGGGCTGAGAACCTAAGGAAGTCATACAACCAACACGATATGGACTAAAACAATAAAACGCTAGGCGTTAGGATAAGACACTAACCACACAGTCCTGATTCCGCCGCCTTCCGTCCTCAATCTTCATTATGCACCCCCTCCTTTCCACCCTGCCCAAGGCCGAACTGCACATCCACATTGAGGGCTCCCTAGAGCCGGAGATGATGGTGGCCATGGCCCAGCGCAATGGCATTAAGCTGCCCTACGACTCGGTAGAGGCGGTGCGGGCAGCCTATCAATTCGAGCATCTGCAATCCTTTCTGGATCTCTACTACGCCGGTGCCCAGGTTTTGCAAACCGAGCAGGATTTCTACGACCTCACCTGGGCCTATCTGCAAAAATGCGCCGCTCAGCAGGTGCGCCATACGGAAATTTTCTTTGACCCCCAAACCCACACCGACCGGGGCATTCCCTTTGCGGTTGTTCATGATGGCATTACCCAGGCGTTGCGGGAGGCCCGGTCGCAGTTGGGCATTTCCTCTGGGTTAATTCTCTGCTTTTTGCGCCACCTCAGTGCCGAGGCGGCGATGGCTACTCTGGAGGAAGCTTTACCCTACCAGGACAGCATCATTGCCGTGGGGCTGGATTCCTCGGAACTGGGGCATCCGCCCGCTAAGTTCCAGGCGGTGTTTAACCGGGCCAGGGCCGAGGGCTTTTTGACCGTCGCCCACGCGGGTGAGGAGGGGCCGCCGGAGTACATTTGGGAAGCAATTCGCCTGCTTAAGGTATCTCGCATTGACCACGGTGTGCGCTGTGTAGAGGATCCGGCCCTGGTGGAGTACCTGGCCGAGCACCAGATTCCCCTGACGGTGTGCCCCTTGTCTAACGTCAAGCTCTGTGTGTTTGAGTCGATGGCCCAGCACAACCTCAAGCAGTTGATGGATTTGGGCCTCTGTGTGACGGTCAACTCCGATGACCCGGCCTACTTTGGCGGCTACCTGGGCGAAAACTTTGAAGCGATCGCCGCCGCCCTTCCCCTTACTCCCCAGCACCTGGTGCAGCTGGCCCAAAACTCCTTCAAAGCCTCGTTTCTCAGCTCCGCAGAGCAAGAGGCCTATCTCAAGGAGTTTTAGGTTGAATTTGCCTGACTCCTATGGCCCTAAAGAGCATTAACAAAGCTCTCTAGTCTATCCATCCCCTCCAAAATGGTATCCATATCTGTAGCGTAGGAAAGGCGAATGGTGCCCTCTGCCCCAAAGGCTATGCCAGGAATGGCGGCCACGTATTTCTCGTCAATCAGCCGGGTACAGAACTCAAGGGATGAGAGACCCAGGGGCTGAATGTCGATATAGAGGTAAAAGGCACCCTCTGGCTCTCCGCAACTGAGACCTGAAATGCGGCGGCATCGGTCAATAATCACCTGGCGGCGTTCGGCGAAGGCACGGCCCATAGTGTCTATGCAATCTTGAGGGCCTTCGAGGGCAGCGATTGCCCCATACTGGGCAAAGGTGCACACGTTGGAGGTGCTGTGGCTTTGGATAGTGCTAACGGCCTTAATCAGCTCTACCGGGCCAGCTAAATAGCCAACCCGCCAACCAGTCATCGAATAGCCCTTGGCAAAGCCATTGCTGATGATGGTGCGCTCAAAGGCGGCGGCAGAGACCGCGCCAACGCTGAGATGGGTAGCCCCGTCGTAGAGGATTTTTTCGTATATTTCATCGGATACGACCCAAATATCGGCCTCCACAATCACCTCGGCCAGGGCTTGAATTTCCGCTGGAGAATAGACCATGCCCGTGGGGTTAGACGGCGAATTGAGGACGAATAACTTGGTTTTAGGCGTAATGGCCTGCCGCAGCTGCTCTGGGGTAATCCGGTAGTTTTGCTCAGCCGTGGTGGGCACAATCACCGGCGTCCCCCCAGCCAGGGTGACCATTTCGGGATAGCTCACCCAATAGGGGGCTGGAATAATCACCTCATCGCCTGCCTCAATCAGCGCCATGATCAGCCCGTAGAGGGAGTGCTTGCCGCCGTTGGTAACAATTACATTCTCAGGGCCGTAGCGCAGGCCATTCTCCCGCTGCAGTTTGTTGGCAATGGCTTGTCGCAGGGCCGGTTCACCTGCGGCAGGCCCGTAGCGGGTTTTGCCCTGGTCTAGGGCGGCTTTGGCCGCAGCCTTGATATGGTCAGGCGTATCAAAATCTGGCTCGCCTGCGCTAAAGCTGCATACCGGCAACCCTTCGGCCTTCATGGCCTTGGCCTTGGCGGCAATGGCCAGGGTCATGGACGGCGTTACACGGGTAACTCGATGGGCAAGGGCAAGCGCAGGCATGGCTACATACCAATAAAAACCGGATTCTACCTAGGGTAGATCGTTCTAGCCGTTTCTATCGTGTTTTTTCTGACGGCTTCTGGATTAACTGTTGCCCTTGCGGTATGGCGCTCAGAGGCCCTTGGCCAGCGGCTAAATCATCAAGATTTTAAAGATCAGCGGATACACCGATAAAGATTTTCCTGACCGGGGTGATTTGGCCCGTATTTGGTACTAGACACAATTAGAACCCAAAACCTATGCAAACTTACTTAACATTTCCCCTTAGTACAGGCTTGGCGTGGGCGGCTGGGGTGGGGCTACTTTTCCTGGCCAGCTATCCATTGGATATACCGCTCACGGTGGGGTACTCCGGCTTAATGGTGCGGGCAGCCGACCCTACCGATGACGACAGAGGGAGTGGCCGGGTTTCCGGGCTGTCTGCTGATGCTTCGCTCTGGAGCTTTCGAGGTAGCGGTCGGGTTGACCCCAACCACCAGACTCCCTGGCAGGCTGCGTAGAAAGGCGTTCTAATCGTTTACTGCAGCTCCATGAAATCAAAGCTACCAGGGGCAACGCTATCAAGGGTTTGTTGTGCTTATACTGAAGCCGGAAATAGTCATAGTTGCGGCTTCAGGCTTGTATTCTGGCTTTATAACTTAAACTAATCTACGACTCGCGGCAAAATGCCCCTTGTCGCCGTGACCATAGTAATATTTCATACTCTATAGCTGTGTAATTAAGTTATACCTTCAAACATAACCGGTTCAAACATAATCAGTTAAGCAGTAGGGTTTAGCCGATTTTTGCGGTCATAACCCATTTCTATCGTCGTTCGCTCCCCAACTCCTATGGTTGATTCTTTGCTTCAAGTGCCCTCTACCTACCCCGTAGCGCCGGATGAAGAACTCATTCGTCGTTTGAGCCCCAGCGCCATTGACCAAATTTTGCTCTACATCGCCTTTAGCGCCATGCGTACAGGCGGTCATCGCCACGGGGCGTTTTTAGATGCTGCGGCTACAGCGGCCAAGTGTGCCATCTACATGACCTACATCGAACAAGGTGAAAACCTTCGTATGACAGGTCATTTGCACCACATTGAGCCTAAGCGGGTGAAGGCCATCGTTGAGGAAATGCGCCAGGCGCTAACCGAGGGCAAACTGCTCAAAATGCTGGGTTCCCAAGAGCCCCGCTATCTGATTCAGTTTCCCTACGTGTGGCTGAGGCGCTATCCCTGGGAGGCTGGACAGTCGCGGGTGTCGGGCACCTCGCTGTCGGTAGAAGAGAAAACCTATCTGGAGAGCAAACTGCCTGAGTCTTGCCCAGACGCCAGAATCATTAACTCGTTCCAGTTTTTAGAGCTGATTGAAATCCTCCACGAAAAGTCTCAGGATGACCTCCCAGAGGAGCGGCGAGTTATGCTCAGCGAGGCTCTGGCCGAGCATATCCGGCGGCGACTCATCTATTCAGGTACGGTAGCCCGGATTGATGCCTCCTGGGGCACCTCCTACTATGCCCTGGCTCGCTCCTCCTACTCTCCGGCAGACTCTGAGGAGCGGATGTATGCCATGGTAGAGGACACAGCCCAGTACTTTCGGATGATGCGGGAATGGGCTAGCCATACTACTGGCACCATGCGGGTACTGGAAGAGCTAGATATTCCAGACTTTGACCGAGAAAAAGCCTTCAAGGAACTGGATGAGGTGATCCGGGCCTGGGCTGATAAGTACCACCAACCCGGCGGTGCCCCAGTCCTGTTACAGATGGTGGTGGGCCACCACGCTAAGTAGTCTACGCAGTATTTCCCTACAGTATTGCCTTGTACCTGGCTAGCTAGCTTCAAAAACGCTGTAGGCCCGTTTTTGAAGTCTCCTGCCCCGTGCCCTTGCTCCTAACCCTAGGGGCGTTGAGGGTTGCGACCAAAGCTAGGCAACTGCACGGCGGCTAGGGAAGTGAGCTTTTTCTGAGATCGCAGCGGATACACCACTGGTGATGGCGACGTGGTCGCAGTCTGCTGCAGGTAGGCCGGTAAGGCTACCTCAGGCCGAGGCCGTGGTGGGGGGGAAACAACTGGAGCCGGCTGAGGACTAGGAACTACCGGCTCAGAGGTCGTGACCGCCGCCGGTACCGGCACGCTAGAGTCTGATTCCAGGATGGTTACTGGTTCAGGCAAAGGAGCACCCCAGGGAGAGGGCGCTGTGACCAACTGGGGCACCGCCTCAGATAGCGGTGGCCCCCAGGGAGAGGGCTCTGTAAATCCAGGGGTCGGCTCGACGGTTGAGGCAAAGTCTGCCCCGCTGGCCCACAGGTCGTGCTGCAAGCTATCCTCAGCCGCAACTGGCGGGCCTTCAGGTGCTGAGACAGCTGGTTGGTGGCTGGGGGGACTATCGGCAGATGCCAACGGCAACTCAGCCTGGGCTGGAACCACAGGCTCCGCCAGGGGAACATGACCCAGGCTGGATAGGCTAGGGAAAGAACCGGCTGGTGGGGGCAGTGTCGCCGCCGGGTCAACGGCAGGAGGTTCACCTTCGGCAACCGGTGCATGGGATGTAGCCGTTGGCGATGCCGGCGGTGGCCCTTGCCCAGGAGCCTTCAAATTATGTAAGAGATGGGTGAGGCTAGCCGCGTCACTAGAAAGACCATCCCCCGCTGACCAGGGTTGAATATGCTGGGCCTTGGGCATAGCGATGGTTGGCCCAGGCGAGGCAACGGCTTCAGCGGTAACTACCACTGGCGGAACCGCATTGGCCTGAGCGGCGGTCGTGTTTAGGCACTTTTCTAGAGCCGTTTTAAATTGCAGCGTGTAGCGTTGCTGCCGATGGAGGCGGGCGCGGAGATCTTGGCAGGTGGCTTCGGCCTGCTGCAGGGCTGTGTTTTTTTCGCTGAAGCGCTGCTGTAGCAGCGTACATTCGCGCTCAAGTTGGGCCACCCGTTGTTGGCTAGCGTCTAGTTCTGTTTGGAGGGTTTCATTATGGATAGTGGTACGGCGTAGCCCATCATTGGCAATGTCGAGTTCACTCAGCAATTGCGCAATTTGCTGGGGAATTGGGGAAGCATCCCGTTGGCCTGGAGGCAATCCTTGACCTTGATTGCGCTCCACTTCTGCCTGCAAGGCTAGCTGAGAGCGCTCCAGGGAGTCTTCTAACTCAGAAACCCGAAGCAGTAAGGCATCGTTGCATTGATTCAGGTCTTGAATTAGCTCAATTAGTTCGTGGGTATTATTTTGTGATTCCTTCATCGGCGGAGAAGGAACTGTGGGATCAAAAGGTATGGCGGCCTGGGCCAAATTACCTGTAGAGGGATTAAAGGCATTGGCCACGGATTCTGGCTTGGCTGTGCCCTCGTTAAGGGTGATTTGACCAGGAAAGGTAACTGACTCCCAGGCATCATTAGAGACCGAGGCATCCGCATTAGCAGAGCGAGAGCCGTCTTGAGAATAAGCCTGATCCTGAGGTTCTGGAGCCGGGTTAGAAACAGTAGTGTCAGTCATAATCTTGTCTGATCCTGGTCGCGTTATTCCCCATTAATACCCAAGGGCTAACAGGGCTGTTTGACCCATAAGAGTACCTAATTTTGCCAATTTATTCACCCCTAATTGTTAACATAAAAGTCTTGGGTTAGGGCTGACCCTGGCCAGTTAGACACCAAAGATTTAGGCACCCATAGATAAAGACTGGGCCATTAGGTTGTGCAGGGCGGCGGCGGTAGCTTCGGCTTCAACCCCAAGCTCAGTAGTGGTGGCTGGGACAGGCCAGTATTGCCCTGCTAAGGCCCCTGGGGGAGAAGTATAGGCCCACAGTTGGGCGGCAGAAACCAGCGGAGATGGCTCAAGCACCACGGTTGGGCGGTCTGAGGGGAGTCTTTGGGGAGAGACTAACTCAGCGGCGATCGCCGCCGCCCGCCGCCGAAATAATAATTGGCGAGGCCGCGGGCGATTGATGCAGCACTTGATACCGTTGCCAAACACTAGTCTGAGCTTTGGGCTTCAGCCGCGAGGGCAGCAGAGCCGTGGCTGAGAGTAGCCAGGGCAGTGGTGACAGGGGCCGAGTTAGCCATCGCTCCAGCCGCCAGCGCGATCTGACATCCTGAGTCACCAGACCTTCGGGATACATTAAGGCCAGCCCGCCCACCTGCTGCGGATAGTGCAGCGCATACTGTAACGCCACCCAGGTGCCTAGAGAGTGGGCCGCGAAGACACAGCGCTGAATTCGCAGGGCTGCCAGCAGGTCGTGAAGGGCGTGAACTTGCAGGGTTATCGAGAGCGGCTTCCGGCTTGAAGACGATTCCCCAAAACCAAGGAGATCAGGCGCTAAGCAGTGGAAACGAGGAGCCAACTGGTGGATGACGGGCAACCACTGGCTGCTAGTGTGCCAGGAGCCGTGCAAAAAAATGATGGTATCTCCTTGCCCTGCTTCATGCCAGAACATCGTGCCGTCCGACAACTTGATACGACCGGTTCGCAGTAAGACACGCTAGCGGGTTTCATAATGATGACCCCTGGGTAGACACAGCCCTAGTAGTTGGGTTAGCTAGCCAGTAGCCAAGATCATCCCTTGGCCACGGCCTTCTTCCCAAAAGCTTAGGCTAAAACGGTCTTCCCATTGAAGAAATCGTTCAGATGTTCCCGATGATCGTGGGACAGGTGCTCCCAGGGTAAACCTTCCGGCGAAAACACCCCAACCTCCAAAACTTCGCGCGGATCTGCCACGTAGGGGCGACCCTGAACTGCTACCGCCACCGCCACACAAACGGAGTGAAACCTAGGATCTCGTCCCGGCTGGGAGTAAAGCCCCACGAACCGCTCCAGGTGCAGAACCTCTAGACCAGCTTCTTCCTTCAATTCGCGGGTGGCGGCGGTCAAAATATCTTCGCCCCAGTCTACCAAGCCGCCAGGCAAGCTCCACAGACCGTTATCTCGACGTCGCACTAAGACGATCGACCCGTCGGGCAAAAGGGGAATGACGCAGGTTCCTAAAAGTGGGGCGGCGCAGCCATTAACCCAACCAGGGTACGCAACGCATGGGCAATGTAAAGCATAGGACAATCGCCCAACTAAATGTCAAATAAATGTCAACACAACGGCATCGAAGGAACAGAGCTTTGAACAGCTACAGGGGGAATCTACAGGGTTTCCAAATCAGCTAGCACCGTCTCCGCATGGGTTTCAGGTTTGACTTTCAAATAAATTTTTTCTAGCGTGCCGTCCGGGCCAATCACAAAGGTGCTACGAGTAACACCCATATATTCTTTGCCCATAAACTTTTTCAGACCATACACCCCGAATTCACTCGCAACGGCCCCGCCTGCATCAATCAGTAAGGGGAAGGGCAAACTGTACTTGGCAATAAACTTGTTGTGAGATTTAGCATCATCGGTGCTAACGCCCAGCACCACCACGTTTTTATCTTGGTAATCGGCATAGCTATCACGAAATCCGCACGCTTCCTTAGTGCAGCCAGGGGTATTATCACGCGGATAAAAGTAGAGCACCACCCGCTGACCTTGCAGATCAGCCAGACTGTAAAGTTTGCCCTCAGCATCGGGCAGGTTAAAGTTGGGGGCAACGTCGCCAACAGAGAGAGTCATGCTATCCGAGTCAGTGGCACCAGTATTGCTATTCTAGCTTTTGTCATCGACTATTCTGGTCGCCGATGAACGTGAAATACGGAGGATTGGTCGGTAGGCATCAAAAGTATCTCGCTGATGTTGACGTGGGCCGGGCGAGTAACCGCAAACAGGATAGCATCGGCGACATCATCCGGGGTGAGGGGTGTTATCCCTCGGTAAACTTCCTTGGCCCGCTCCAGGTCGCCATGAAACCGCACGTCACTAAATTCCGTTTCGACCAGGCCCGGTTCAATATTCGTCACTCGAACAGGCGTACCCAGCAGGTCTAGCTTCAGCCCCTCCGAGAGAGATTTAACCGCGGCCTTAGTGGCACAATAAACGCTACCGCCTGGATAGTCTGCCGCCCTGCGATAGAACCGATATTCACGATGTGGCCTCGGCCTCGGGCCACCATGCCCGGCACCACAGACCGGGTCACGTACAGCAACCCTTTGACATTGGTATCAATCATGTCTTCCCAGTCTTGCAGGGGGGCCTCGAACTGCTTATCCAGACCACGGCTGAGCCCAGCGTTGTTGATTAAAACGTCAATGGCCTGCCAGTCGTCGGGTAGCGTGGCCATAGCCTGATGCACCGCCTCCGACCGCTGCACATCCAGAGGCAGCAGGTAAATAGCCACCGAAAATTGCTGCTGAAGATGATCAGCCAGAGCCTGTAGTTTGTCCTGGCGGCGAGCCGCCAAAATCAGCCGGGCACCAGCCTGGGCAAAAAAACAGGCACAGGATGCCCCAATGCCGCTGCTAGCCCCCGTAATGAGAACGGTTTGATCAGTCATTGATGGGATTTGGCTCATCCTGGGTTCTCCTCGCCTGTCTTTATAGAGCTTAACTGCCAAGGATAAACCGCTGATCCTGAACCCGGCCACAATGCTCGTTGAAGGGACGATGTCAACCCGTTAAGCCCAGAGAAAACTTATTCACAGCCTCAGTAAACACTGTGGATAAGCTCTTCAAAAAACTTAACCAATTGCCTCCTGATCGCCAGAAATGGCTGATATGACAGGCTTTTTGGAAAACTTAAAAAACTCTTAAGTGCCCTTTGCCCTGTGGAAAACCTGGGTGACTCAACTGGGGTATTTACGGACTTATCTCCGAACTCTGTAGGCCAATATTTGACGATAACAAAAGCCTTATTTCCCCTATACCCTCACCAGTAGAATCAACAAAAGAGGCTCTTTAGGACAAAGGCGGCACCAAATAACAATCAAACGATTAACCAGAGGACGTAGCCAATGGGGCTTTTAGTATACGAAGGAGCTTGGCAGGGGGCTGTATCCTACCCAACATTTAGGCGTATACGGTTCCTTGGCCAAGCTTGTAATACACTTGACCTATGTGAATAAACTGGGCCAATAAAACGGCTGCTAATCAAAGATTTTTGCTAGCCTCGTAGCGTCAGAGTTGAGTTAACTATGGGCCACGCACCACCAGATCAAACGCCACCGCATCTCATGCCTCCATCCTATGCAGACTATAGTGGAGAACCTTTGCCAGAACCGGAGCCCGGCTCTCAATGGCGGCAACGACCTGCTCTGCGGGCTCGTCCGGCACGGGTCTTGCAGATGGTCGTTAGTGCGGCTATTGGCGGTGTGATGCTGCTTGGTGTAGCCACAGGGGTGGGGCTCTGGCGATCGGGCGACCGATTTCTGGAGGGGATGCGTTTGATGCTGACCCCGGCCCCGGCCGAACCTCAGGTAGATGTGCGCTCCATTGTGGATCAAACATTGCGCGGAGCCAGCGAGTTGACCACAGCTATTTTCGCGATGGAGGCGGTGGTACCTACCCAGAGCGATCGCACCCTGGGTGGCTACGTGATTGGTTCTACCCAACTGCTCTACATGGCCTACGGGGAAGTGCGAGCGGGTGTAGACTTAGCCCAAATTTCCGTTGCCGATGTTGAATTTGAAGGCGATGCGGCTATTCAAGTCACCTTGCCGCCACCGCAAATCTTGGATAGCAAGCTCGATCTCAGCAAATCTAACGTCTATGACTATGATCGAGGGCTGCTGGGGCTAGGGCCAGACAACGCCCCAGCCCTGCAAGAGCAGGCTCAGCAAGAAGCCCTGAGCAAAATTGAAGCCGCTGCTTGCACTGAAGGATTGTTGGAAGCAGCCAATCAGCGGGCTGAGGTAGTCGTGAAGCAGTTGCTCTCTACCACTGGCTTTCAGTCAGTAACGGTGGTGACTCAGCCACCCGATAAGTCTGCCTGTGCAGACCCGGCAAATAGCGATACAGTGATACCGGGTCAGGAGTAAACTCCTGGGATTTCCCTTACGAGGAGTATCATGCTAGCGCTTTACCAGTTTGAGGCCTCACCTTTGCCGAAAAAATTCGCCTAATTCTTGACTACAAGCAGCTTCCTTACCGCAAAGTTGAGGTTACCCCTGGCATTGGCCAGGTTGAAATCTTTCAAATGTCGGGTCAGCGTCAGGTGCCAGTGCTGAAGGATAACGAGCAGGTTATCCCCGATTCAACAGCAATTGCGCTTTATTTGGAGCGTACCTACCCAGACCGACCCCTACTACCGGCTAGCCCCAAACAGCGGGGCCTGTGCTTAGCTTTAGAAGATTGGGCCGATGAGGCGATTGTGCCCAATGCCCGAAAGGTGATGGTGGGAGCCTTTAAACAACACCCTAACTTTCGCACAGCGCTGCTACCGGCGGCCACCCCAGAGTTACTGCGCAACCTGGTAGGAGCCTTACCGGGGGACATTCTCAATCTCGTAGGCATGGGGATCGGCTTTGGCCCAGATGACATTAAAATCGCCGCTAGCGCCCTCAAGCAGACTTTAGAGGCGCTGTGTCTGCTGCTGCAAGATAGCCCTTACCTGCTGGGTGACCAACCCAGCCTGGCAGATTTTGCCGTGGCGGCGGCCACCATGTACATCAAATTCCCTACCAGCCAGTATGTAGACCTGCCCGTGGGCATTGGTGGCAAGGGAGTGCCGGGGCTAGCGGATGTGCCGGAATACCAGGCCTTCTTTGAGTGGCGAGATCGCCTCTACAACGAGTTTCGCACCCCCCGCGCCGATGCACCGCCGCCCGCCGCTTCCACCTCTGGCCCTACCCCAATCAGCATTGACTAGGTATGGCTGCTCTTCCACCACGCTAGAGTCATTACTGGGGCCAGCGGCGGTTGTTCCCTCTGAGCAATGGAGTGAGACCCTAACAACGACCTTGTCCCACGTCTCAGCAGAGCATGGGTTGCCCGCCGCCGTGGTCTACCCCCGTACCGAGGCAGAACTGGCGGAGGTGATGACCTGTGCGGCCCGGCATCAGTGGCGCGTTTTACCCTGCGGTAGCGGCAGCAAGCTGGCCTGGGGCGGTTTGGCCAGCGGAGTTGATCTGGTTGTCAGCACCTCACGGCTTAATCAAGTTATTGAACACGCCGTTGGCGATATGACCCTCACGGCCCAAGCCGGGTTAACCCTGGCCAAACTTGCGCCTCAACTGGCTCAGGTTAACCAGTTTCTTGCGGTTGACCCCGCCTACCCAGAGCAGGCAACCCTGGGCGGCCTCGTAGCCACAGGAGATACGGGGGCGCTGAGGCAGCACTACGGTGGCCTGCGCGATATGTTAATCGGCATTACCCTGGTGCGGCACGATGGGCAAATGGCCAGGGCGGGCGGGCGCGTGGTCAAGAATGTGGCCGGTTACGACCTGATGAAGCTACTAACCGGCTCCTACGGCACCCTAGGGGTTATTGCTCAGCTCACGTTTCGGCTCTACCCGGTGCAGGATGAGTCCAGAACTGTGGTGATAGCCGGTGGAGCTACGGCCATGCAGGCTTTAGTGACGGCGGTACGATTGTCTTCTCTGACGCCCGTCAGCCTGGATATACTCTCTCCTGCCCTGTCCATTGCCCTGGGCTTCGGGGAGAATATGGTGTTGGCGGCACGGTTTCAATCCATTACGCCCGGCGTAGAGGAGCAGGTCAACCAGCTATTGGCGATGGTGCCACCGGAGTTAACGGCCACTGTCTGCCGTGAGGGGGCTGACCAGGATGTGTGGAATAGGCTCTCTACGGTGCTGTTTCCGCCACCCGCTCAACCAGGGGATGAACCGCAGCGACCACGCATCGTGGCTAAGGTGGGGCTAAGACCCGCTGAAGCCGTCCCCTTTTTGGCTTGGTTAACCACCTTTGTGCCGACTGCTGGCCTGGCCAGACTCCATGCCAGCAGTGGCCTTGGCACAGTGCAGTTAGTGGGCGAGGCTGCCACGGCTGAGGCGGTCATGGGGTTGAGATCGCGCTGTGAGCAGGCGGGTGGCTACCTCACCCTGCTCGAAGCACCGCTGGCCCTGAAGCAGGCCGTGGATATTTGGGGCTACAGCGGTAACGCCCTGGGGCTGATGACCGCCCTCAAAGCCGAGTTTGACCCAGAGCGCCGCCTCAGCCCTGGCCGGTTTGTTGGTGGCCTTTGAGCTCACGGCAAGGAGGCCTGTCAGCCCTTTGGGGTTAGCGTACCAGTAGCGCTACTCCCACCATCAAGAGCGCCATCCCTAAGACCTTTGGCCCATCCATTGGGCGAATAGCGGCGTGGAAGAGACCGTAATGGTCAATAATCGCCCCTCCGATGAATTGGGCGGCCACCATCGCCGTGAACCCAGCCGCTAACCCTAGTCGCGGCACCACATAGCCAATTGAACCGACGATTAGAAGGCCCATTAGCCCCGTCGTGAGGGCGTACCAGGGCACCGTAGACCAGGCTTTGAGGTTACCGCCCTGGATAGTGATCATGACTACCGTTGCAATCAACGTCCCGCCCAAGTAGGTGATAAAAACGCTTTCCAGGGGGCCAAGGGCTGTGGTTAACACCCCCATGAACTGCCCCTGTAAGGCCGTGGCGAGGCCACCCAAAATCGCTAACGCGAGAACTCCGAGATTGCCCATAGGTCTGTCCTGTCTGGATTGAGATAGCAGTTGGCCTGCCCCAACCCACCTGGAGAACTAAGGATTACCTACGGATGAAATCCTGAGGGGTGAGGCTAGAGCTTACTTACCCTACTCCCAATCCACCCGCTGAATGCGGTCAATATAGTCCAAATTGGCCAATTCCATCAGAATCAGTTGGGCATTGGGCTGATGCGTATTGCCAATGGCGAGGGTCTGCTGCTCGGTGCAGCCAATCCGGCCCTGGCTCTGAGGGAAAAAATTGACGGACGGATCGATCACCAACACCTCCTGAGCGTAGGCGTTACCCTGGGGAATGCAAAATTCGTAGTCTAGGGAGCGCTTGCCGTCGGTGGGGCCGTAGAGACCGTTTTCGTCTAATTCGCCCAGGTCAAAGCCAATTTTATCGAATACGCTAGCGCTATCGACGGCTGGCACAGGCTGACAACCGTAGGCAACGGTCAACACACTGCATAACCCAGCCGCTAGAAGACGTTGAAGATAAGACAGCGAAACGGCCAATCAAGCGCCCCCTCAATGATTAGCCACAGCCGCTTCAATGGCCTGCTGCCCCTGGGGAGACAGGGCATAGCCCAGAAAGGCCTGGACAGCGGGGTTATTAGGGTCTTTGTAGACGTAGAACAATGGCCGCTGGAAGGGATAGTTAGCGGCTTCAGGAGTGACTCCTTCGATGGGCACAACCCGCACCGTTTGCTGATCAGCTACCTGGGTGAAGGTGGCGTAGCCAATGCCATCCTTACCAAGTTCCTGCAGCATAGGGGTGGTGGCATCTCGCGCCATAGTGGTGATGTTGGGGGTAGTGCCAAACTCAGCTCCACCCAGCACTAATTCTCGAAATGCGGCATGGGTACCACTCACGGGGGGACGATTAATCACTCGAATGGTGGCATCTGGCCCACCCAGACTAGCCCAGTTGTTGATCTCACCCTTAAAGATTTGCACCACCTGGCTTGAAGACAGCCCCCGCTGAAATGGATTGTCTTTCCCGACGACCAGAGCGATACGGTCAGTTGCCACGGGAACAGCTATCAGGCCACGGCCTTGTTCCTCTGAGGTTAGTGCCCTAGAGGCGGCGGCAATGTCCACACTACCACCCAGCAACGCCTGAATCCCGTTATCTGAACCAATGGCGGCTGTATTGACGGTGGTGCCTGGGTACTGTTGGGTAAAACCGGCCTTGAGGGCTTCGTTGATCAGCACCATGCTGGTGGAGCCGTCGATATTGACGGTAGTGCCTGAGGCCACGCTGGGCAATAGCGGAAAGTTAGCGGCGGTGCCACCGGGTGCACCGAGGGTGGTTTGGGCACCGGGCTGGGTTGCTTCAATACTAGTAGGGGCAGACCCTGAGTCTATCCTAGGCTTGCGGAAGAAGAACCAGTAGGCTCCGGCTAAAAGAGCCAGAAACAGCAGAATAAAAACAATGGGCGGTGGGCCGCTGCGCTTGAATGACGTATTGTCGTTAGTCATAGATTAGCCTTACTCTGCCAATTCTTTGGGGGTACTACCATCCAGCATCTGCAATCGACGGGATACTTCATCGTCATGGTGATTTGTTCTAGATCGGCTGCAAGTTTTTCGGTGGGATTTTCTGACATTTCGGCCAGGGCATTACTGCGAAAGTTGCGCCCTTGCACGGCATTCTTGGCCGCCTCAAAGGAAGAGCGGGCCGAGCCGATGTCGAACTCGTTGTTAACTTTGGCAATGGATTCCAGAGCGCTATTAATTTCAGCCAGATCCTTCATGTTTTGCATGTCGGTCTTATACTGCTCTAGCTTTAGCCGTTCGCGGTTGAGTTTGTCCTTTGGAGGCGGTGACAAATTTTTCCGCCTGCTGCACCTGGGCTTCGAGCTGAGGCAGGAGCTGCTCGACTTGAATGGCCTTAGTCATCGCGAGACGGGCTGCGTCAGTATTCCCTGACTGCTGGGCTAGGGTCGCCTGCTGTTCAAGCTTCTTGAGTTCTCGCACTTTGTCTTGATACTTTTGCTTGGCCCGCTCGTAGGAGCCGACCTGCATGGCCACGGCTTCTGCTAGCTTTTGCACCGATTCCTGCATTGACTGAAGCGAATCTTCGGCAACTGCCACCGCCACTTTACCGCCTGACTCGACCGGGATACCCCAGAGCCAGTTCCAGGTACCCACAATTGTGCGTCCGGCCTTTTCGCCCATCAACCAGTAGATGGCATTCTTCATACAAACGCTCCAGTGCGCTGAGAGATAGGGTTTTAGGTGTAATTACAGGCTGTAGCCTAGCGATTCCGGAAATCTACCCAGGTTCGGGCTCAGTAATCCTTGCCTGGCTATGTAGTAGAGCGGTTGACAACACTGCTCCATGTCTATGGTGCCCCGCAAACACTAAAATCAGATGAACCCCTTAACTGAGCGTTACAGGCGGTGAGCTGTTACAGACGGTTCGTATTTAGTTCCTATACTCGTGGTCTAAGCTAGCTCTATTTTGCCGGTTGTCCGTCCTTTGTCTTCTAGCTTTATGAACTCAGGCGATTTGGCCTTTCTACCTGCCCTAGAACAGGCGCGACTGATCCGCACCCAGGCGATCTCTCCCCTGGAACTGGTAGAGATTTATTTAGAGCGCATCGAACGGCTCAACCCCACCCTAGGAGCCTACGTCGCGGTGATGGCTGATCAGGCGATCGCTGACGCCAAAGCTAAAACCGAGCAGTTGATCACCAACGACCCCGCTGACCTGCCCCCATTGTTTGGGGTATCCGTGTCCGTCAAAGATCTCAACCCGGTGGCTGGGGTGGCCTGTGCCTATGGAATTCGGGCCGCCTGCGATCGCCTGGCCACCCACGACGACTTCATTGTTACCAAACTGCGCCAGGCCGGGCTGATTATCTTGGGTAAAACCGCCACATCTCAGATGGGCTCCCTGCCCTACACAGAACCGCCAGGGTTTCCCCCCGCCCGCAATCCCTGGAATTTAGACTACACCCCTGGGGGTTCCAGCGGCGGGGCGGCGGCGGCGCTGGCGGCGGGGTTGTGCGCTATTAGCCAGGGCTCCGATGGCGGCGGTTCCCTGCGAGGGCCAGCGTTTTGCTGTGGTTTGGTGGGGTTAAAGGTGGCTCGCGGTAGAATCAGCTTTGCCCCCGTGGGCGAGCGGTTGAATGGGCTAGCCG
>JAAUUR010000449.1 GCA_012031045.1 Leptolyngbyaceae cyanobacterium SM2_5_2 | reverse complement strand
GCCCCTGTACCCATTTGAGTATAAGAGCCTGTACCCAGAAACGCCGAAACCCCGCCAAATGGCGAGGTTCAGTCTATCGGAGCGGCGGGATTTGAACCCACGACCCCCACTACCCCAAAGTGGTGCGCTACCAAGCTGCGCTACGCCCCGAAGCACAAAAATCGTGCTCAATTAGAATAGCACAGAGAACACCCGCCTATGGGTAATCCAACAAATGCCACCCCTAATGGCACCCATTCGGTGTTTTCAATCCGCCTCTTAATTAGGATTTTGCCCCTGGCCAAGCCTCAGAGTATTGACTGGGGGCCAATGAAACATTACCTAGTTTTAGATAAAGGCATTTGGCTAAAACTAGAGGAACCGCCTCTTGGTTTGGGACTTTTCAGGGCTAAGCCTAAGATTAAGGCGGTTGTCAGACAGCTGACCGCCAGTCTTGGCTATCAGCCCTAGCCTAATACCTTCAGGCAGTTAGCTACTGTTATCAATTAAATCTTATATCAACTAAATTTTAGGAAAACGTCTAAATCCTAAGCTAATAGCCCTGGATTGAAGACTATTAGCCATAAAAGATGATTTTTGCAGCACAAATTGCAGCACAAAGGGCTAATTTAGCTTTTTGTACCCTCAAACTCCTAAAATACGGTCAGGTGAGTGATGGCTTGCACCAACTGCTCTGCCGCTTGCCCATCCCACTGCCCCTCTCCCCGACGCCCGGTGTGGAGCATAAACCGCAGGGTGTAATCCGTGGGAAACCCCTCCACCTCTAGCCAGACCAAGTCTGAGTCTGCCTCGCAGGTGAGGCGTTCTTCCTCCATTAGTTCTGTGGTCATGGCGACCATCGACTGGGTAACCTGGTGGGCCAGACGACAAAACACTTCAAACTCGGGCTCGGTTAATTCCAGAGCCCATCCGACACCGCCCAATAAGCCTTTATAGCAGGGAGCGGTGTCATCCCAACCTAGGCGCCATCCGGTTCCTTCTTGAATAAACCGCTGGCCCATGGTTCAAATCCGCAGAAGCCTATTCGCCGATGATTTCTGGCTGGGTGAGCTCATCGGACATTTCAATAATGGCTCGCAGGACGGGCTTCATCTTGGGGTCTTCGTAGTTCTCAAAGTCTTCAAAACGTCGCCGCTGAGCCCGATTGGCCACCTGCACCGTGATCCGATAACGGTTGGAGGCCGCCCGAATCAAATCCTCACTGCGGCGCATAATCTGGGTGCTGTCGAAGGGAGAGCGTTTTACCATGGAAAACCTTAAAACTCAGATTAAACTCTAATACTACACTACTCAACCTAAACTACTTGGGACTGGCTCCTGGGCTAGGCAGCAACGGGGAACCTTGGCCAGGCTAGAATTCCAAACAATTGCCCCTAACCCTAGACTAGCCATGATATGATTTAAGACTGTGTCGAAAATTATATTGAACCATGCCGAAACTAAAGTCCCGAAAAGCGGCGGCTAAGCGCTTTCGCCGCAGCGGTAGCGGGAAGTTGATGCGCCGCAAAGCCTTTAAGAATCACTTGTTACAGCACAAGGGGGCAGATCGCAGATCTCGCCTGTCTAAAATTGCTCTAGTGGCGGAAGAAGACGCGCCCAACGTTGAGCTGATGCTGCCCTACCTTTAAAAGAGAGCAGTCCTTTAATCGATCTACTGGTTGGTTTTTGATTTACCTTGAGGATCTAGAGAGTCATGGCACGTGTTAAGCGCGGTAATGTCGCCCGGAAGCGCCGCAATAAAGTTCTAAAGTTGGCCAAAGGGTTTAGGGGTTCTCACTCCAAGCTCTTCCGTACGGCTAACCAGCAGGTGATGAAAGCCCTTCGCTATGCCTATCGCGATCGCCGCAACCGCAAACGCGACTTCCGTCGCCTGTGGATTACCCGCATCAACGCCGCCTCTCGCCTGCACGGGTTGAGCTACAGCCAGTTAACCGGGCAGCTGAAGAAGGCTAACATCGACATCAACCGCAAGATGCTGGCTCAGATGGCTGTTTTGGATCCCGACGGCTTTGCCAAAGTTGTCGAAGTCGCCAGCCAGTCCTAGGGTCAGGTTGGGGGCATTGAGCGGATCGGCCCACTGAGCTAGCAGGGCTCTTTAGTCTACTTGAGGTTTTGGTTGCCCCCTATTGTCCAAAGTCAGGGTGACGTCAGGAACGAACAGGTAGATGGGCGACGATCAGTCCTTGGCTGAACGAGTAGTTTGACTCAGTACTGCCAATGCGATAGGCATTCCAATGCGATGGGCATTATTTAGTTTAGGCATGGTGTTGGGGGTACAGTTAGCTGTACCCCCAATTTCTGTAGCGGCAGATTTAGAAACCATTGAGGCCCGTGGCTACTTAGTTGTAGCGGTGCGAGATGGGTGGCGACCTCTTAGCTTTCGCGATCAGTCCGAGAATTTAGTCGGTCTAGAAATCGATATTGCGCGGCAGTTAGCTACCGAAATTTTTGCCGATCCCAACGCCGTTGTGTTTCAGGTGGTGACCAATACAGAGCGGCTGTCTACCATTTTGAAAGATCAGGCCGATGTGGCGATCGCGGGTCTGACCATAACTCCCAGCCGTATGCGCCTAGTCAACTTTAGCCCCCCTTACTATTTAGATGGAGCCGGGATACTGGTTCCCGAGGGGCGATTCCAAAGCTTGCAAGATATTCAACGGCGGCGGATTGGGGTGCTCCAAGATTCCAGCACCATCCCCTCCGTCCGCTACCTGTTACCCGTCGCTGAGCTCGTGCCCTTCACGAGTTACCAGGCAGCCTACAGTAGCCTGAGTAGCGGCCAAATTGAGGCCTTCGCGGGGGATGTGACGGTTCTGGTGGGCTGGCAGCAAGAGGTACCCGGCTACCAGCTGATACCGGAGTTATTATCCGCCGACCCCTTAGCGGTGGTCATGCCCAAGGGCAACCAATACAGCAGCCTGCGTGCCCTGGTTGAAAATGCTCTGACCACCTGGCACGAAACCGGCTGGCTAGAAGAGCGGGCTACCTTCTGGGGACTGCCCTAACTCATGGCAAGATAGTACAGACCCCTAGGATGTGTTTTAAGACCCGATGGAGAACAGCAACCTGCTCCTTACCTACCTGTCCATTTTGCTCGTTTTGCTGAGCATTGCCGCTTTCTTTGTGGTTCGTCAGGTGTTTAAGACCCGTCGCATCGAGAGTACGCTCTCGCGTTTGCAGTCCAAGCTCACCAAAGAAAAGGGTACAGCCCAGGAATATTACGAGCTCGGCAGTTTGCTGCTGGATAAAAAGCTTTATACCCAGGCGGTGTTGTATCTTCAACAGGCCCTAAAACAGCTCTCTCAAGATGAGTCGCCGGAGAACTCGGCGGTGGTCTACAACGCCCTGGGTTATTCCTACTTTGCCCAGGAGCAATACGATCTGGCCATTCGCAATTACAACGCGGCGCTCAAAATCTCCCCTGGCTATGTCACGGCCCTAAACAACCTGGGCCATAGCTACGAGCGCAAACAGTTGATGAACCAGGCCCTGGCAGCCTATGAGCAGGCCCTGGCTCTGGAGCCTGGCAATGGCACCGCTAAGCGGCGGGCCGAGTCTTTGAAGAAGCGCCTGGTCACCTCCGAAAATTAACCAATTTAGAGCATGGGCTAGAGCCATGGCAGGACGGCACCTCACTGGTAAACTTTCCAGACTGCCTGAGCAAATTTCCCCACGAAATGCTTGCGAAGTTCAAGGGGGATTAGACCAAATTTGGCGGGATGACTGGCCGGAACAATCCCAGCAAAACCCCTCACCTGAGCCCTCGTCCCATGGGGTTCAGGTGATTAAGTTTTGTTAATTTTTGCCTTAAATTCCACGCAACACCTGGCGCTTATTAAAAGCAGATGATAATGAATAACATAGGCCCCCAGGTATCAACAGACACCTGAAGCTTTGG
>JAAUUR010000448.1 GCA_012031045.1 Leptolyngbyaceae cyanobacterium SM2_5_2 | reverse complement strand
CGGCGATCGTCAATCAGCCCAATCTCACGTCCCAGGGGGGTCAGCCGCTGGTCGGCATTGTCTGAGCGCAGCAGCAGCCGATACTCAGACCGGGAGGTGAGCATACGGTAGGGCTCCCGCAGATCTTTGGTGCAGAGGTCGTCGAGCAGCGTGCCGATGTAGCTCTGCTCCCGGGGCAGGACCAGCAGAGGCTGGCCATGTACTAGCCGAGCGGCATTGATCCCGGCGACTAGGCCCTGGGCCGCCGCCTCTTCGTAGCCGGTGGTGCCATTGATCTGGCCCGCACAGAACAGCCCATCAACCCGCTTGGTCATCATCGTGGGGAAGCACTGGGTAGCAGGCAGGTAGTCGTACTCAACGGCGTAGGCCGGGCGCAGCATGGCGCAGTGCTCCAGCCCCGGCAGCGTTCGCAACATGGCCAGTTGCAGCTTTTCGGGTAGGCCGGTGGAAAAGCCCTGCACATAAATTTCGGGGATATCCCGCCCCTCTGGCTCCAAAAAGATTTGGTGGCTTTCCTTATCGGCAAAGCGCACAATTTTGTCTTCAATGCTGGGGCAATAGCGGGGGCCTTTTGACTCCACCCAGCCGCCGTAGATGGGGGAGAGGTGCAGGTTGTCCTGAATCAACCGATGGGTTTCTGCGGTGGTGCGGGTGAGGTGGCAGAGCATTTGTTGCCGTTCAATCCAGACGTCTGGATCAAAGCTAAACCAGCGCACGTCCTCATCCCCCGGTTGCGGTTCCAGCACATCAAAGTTGATAGAGCGGCGATCGACCCGGCCGGGTGCCGGTTTTAAGCCGCCCGGTTTCAAAACCGAGGCGGTTGAGGGTGTCGGTGAGGCCAGTAGCGGCAAACTCCCCAGCCCGGCCAGCCGCCATCGACCTGTCGCCAATCCAGATGGTGCCGCCCAAAAAGGTGCCCGTGGTCAAAATCACCGCTTTGCACTTGAAGGCCACCCCAAAGTAGGTTTCAACCCCAATCACCTCGTCGTTGGGGCCAAGCACCAAATCCGTTACCATGCCCTCGCGGATGACCAGGTTTTCCTGGTTTTCTACGATGGTTTTCATCACCGCGGCGTATTCGCGCTTGTCGGTTTGTGCCCGCAACGCCCACACCGCCGGGCCACGGGAGTTGTTGAGAATCCGCTTTTGCAGATAGGTGCGATCGGCCATTTTGCCGATTTCGCCCCCCAGGGCATCGACCTCATGGGTGAGTTGAGACTTGGCCGGGCCACCCACCGCCGGGTTACAGGGCTGCCAGGCAATTTTGTCGAGGTTCAAGGTCACCATCAAGGTGCGGCAGCCCAGCCGCGCCGCAGCCAGGGCCGCCTCACAACCAGAGTGGCCCGCACCCACGACCACGACATCGTATTCATCGACGAAATCTACAGAAACGTTCATGCAGGCGGCTACTCAACAAAGACCAGACATGATCAATTTTAGCGGGTCGATAGAGACGGGATAGTTTTGTTACGTTAGCCATGACTGGCTTAACGTTTGCTCTTGCCGCAGGTTGTCATTTTATCTACCCTATTGAGCTTGCCTTACAATAAAGGTTGTACAGCCGTTCTTTAAAGATGCTGAAGGATCTCCAGCCGCAATTATTGGCTCTGTCGCAAACAGAGAAAGCTCAGGCTATCCAACTCTTGGCCGCTAGCCTGAGTGAACTATGGGCCGGGATTGAGAAAACCCCTGGGGTTATGAGTGGAGATGACTGTATTCGGCAAACCCGGATTCCAGTTTGGCTATTAGTGAGCCTACGCCAGCAAGGGGCAACGGAGGCTTATTTGTTAGAGGATTATCCTAGCCTAACCGCAGCAGACTTGGTCAATGCGTGGCTTTATGCCGATGCGCATCCTGAAGAAATTGAAGCGGCCATTGCCCGACAAGAGGCCGCTTAAAGGTGTCACATCTTTATCTACAGAAAATCTGGATCGACAGGGGTTGGCTCAGAGTATTCATGCGGCAATTTTAGCCGAGAAGTCGCTAGCAGGAAAGCTGATTCGGATTAACCGTCCCGTGGTTGGATAAGAGTGGCCAAAGCTCTAGATTTGTATTTCCTTAAAAGGAGATATTTAGATTTGGTCGGGCTATTTTTGCTGCCACTGCGTTAATCTCCTAGTCCAGTACCTCCTCCGGATCGACCCCTAACTCCCGCAGCTTAGCCGCCAGTTTTTCGCTCCGCTGTCGTTCTGCCTCAGCCCGCTGTTGTTCTTCGGACAGGGCTACTGCCGCCGCCATAGCTGCTTCTTCCGGGGTCGGAACTAGATCTCCCGCTTCTGTGAAAAACCGCAGCTTGTCCTCATACACCCCCAAAAAAAGCTGAAGCTGATGACTCCACAGCCATCCCTGGGCACTGGGCTCCAGGTCTTGGTACGCCCCGTCTACCAGGTGAAAGCCACGAAATTCTAGAGAATCTGGATCAAACCAGAAGTAGTCGGGGGTGCGGAAGGTGTCCTGGTAAATCTCTTTTTCAGACCCCGATCAGTCTTGGCCGTTGAGTCTGAAAGCAATTCAATAATGACGTTAGGATATTTGCCGTCCTCTTCCCAAACCACCCAGCTTTTGCGAGGGCGCTTTTCAGTGCCTAGAACCACAAAGAAGTCTGGGCCTCTGAAAAATTCGGATTTGTGCTGGCGAGGGCTGTAGTAGACGGTCAGGTTGCCTGTTGCAAAATAATCAGTACGCTCTTTCCAGAGCCAGTCTAAACATTTTAAGAGCAGCAAGATTTGCTGGAGGTGTAAATGGCTTTCCAAAGGTGGTTCATCGCTATCGAGGTCTCCGGGTGGGAAGACGACCCCATCGATCATGACCGAATCAGGGATGTCTGATTCGGGTGCTGGTAGTTCTACTGGGTTAGACAAGGTCTCGCTAACAGGGGCAACCATAACCGCAGACCTAGTAGTACATTAGGCTCAGTTTAGCAAAAAACCTTTGTCAAACCAATGAATTAAGCCGAGATCGCCTCGGCTGATGGGCAGATGCAGTTTCAATCGCCGCTCTTTATACCATGAAATGGGCATTTTCTGTCCCAGAACGGCTACCTTTAACCCCTCAAACCCTGAGTCTTAACCCGGCCAGTCGCCGCCGTATCAGGCAGCATTTTGCCAGCTTCAACGCAGAGAACGGTGTGCATAGCCTGGAAGAATATCTTAAGCCCAACCAAATCGTTGCCAAACAATCGGTTTTGGGGGGGAAAGCAGATTAGACTGTGGGTTGTTTTGTCGTATTTTGAGCAAATTGCAATGTACGAACGAATTACTCCCCCTCGGTGGGCGAACGCATCACCTTTAAAGACGGCGAGCCGGTTGTGCCAGATAACCCGATCATTCCCTACATTCGCGGCGATGGCACGGGGGTAGACATCTGGCCCGCCGCCCAGCGAGTGTTTGATGCGGCCGTGGCAGCGGCCTACGGTGGTCAGCGCGAAATTGTTTGGTTCAAGGTCTACGCGGGTGACGAAGCCTGTGAGCAGTACGGCACCTTTCAATACCTGCCGGAGGATACGCTGCAAGCGATTCAGGAGTACGGCGTGGCGATCAAAGGGCCGCTTACCACGCCCATCGGCGGCGGCATCCGCTCGCTCAATGTCGCCCTCCGCCAAAAACTCGACCTCTACACCTGCCTCCGACCCGTCCGCTACTTCCAGGGCGTCCCCTCACCCCTCAAGCGCCCCGACCTCACCAACATGGTCATCTTCCGCGAGAACACCGAAGACATCTACGCCGGCATCGAGTTCGAGCATGGCTCCGACGACGCCCGCAATTTCAAATCCCTCTTCAAGGACAACTTCCCCGCCCTCCACAAGAAAATCCGCTTCCCCGACACCGCCGGCATCGGCCTCAAGCCCGTCTCGCAGGAAGGCACCCACCGCCTCGTCCGCGCCGCCCTCCAGTACACCATCGACAACCACCTCCCCT
>JAAUUR010000447.1 GCA_012031045.1 Leptolyngbyaceae cyanobacterium SM2_5_2 | reverse complement strand
GCGCTGCTGCTGGGCCTGTTGCTGGCACCACTGGCGATAGTCGTGGGTTAACCGGCTCAAACTGTAGCGCACCAAGGGGCCATGCCCCGGCGCAATGATTTTGAAGTCCAGCGGTTCTAGCTGCTCCAGGGCCGTTTCTACCTGGCGGGTTTGGGGACTGTGCAGACAATCGAAGTAGTAGCGGCGATCGTCCTCCAGTTGCCGCCATTGCTCATCCCAGAGAGTATCGCTACAGAGGTGGGCACCAAAGAGCTTATCGCTGTAGAGAATCTGGCTGGCGGGGTCGTAGGTGCATAGCCCATCGGGCCAGCGGGGCGTAGGCACAGCAATGAACCGCAAACTGTGCCCCAGGCCCAAGTCCAGGGTATCGCCAGACCGCACCGTGAGGATGGTGTTCCAATCCTGGGATGGCAGCATTTTGATTGCATTGGCCGCAGGCCGAGAGCACACCAGTTGGGCTTGAGGAGCCAGGTTTCGCAGCCCGGTCAGGGTGGCCAAACGGTTGGCATTGATGTGGCTAGCCACGATGTAGTCAATTTTGGCCACATCCACCTGGCGCTGCAATTCTGCCAGGAAAATGGCGGTAAAAGACTCTCCCGGCGGGTCAATAATAGCCAGTTTATGGGCCTGAATCAGGTAAGCATTGGCCGTGGTGCCGCGCTGGCGGCTATATTCCACCTCAAACTTGAGGCGTTCCCAGGTGCGCGAGCGAAAGACCAAGGTTTCACAGCCAAGATCAGCCACTTGAACATCCCTGGGCTGAGGAGTAGTTGGGATGGAGACAGGCTGGGAAAAGGTTGAGGAAGTCATAGGAGGAAAAGGGTTATAGAAAGTTTTGGCGAGCTGTAGGGTGTGTTGTGGCGACAGCCCAACGCACCACCGGGGTCGGATTCGGTCCGTCACGCGGGGCGATGACACACCCTACAGATAATTTCGATGCCTACTTACTCAGTTAAGGATCTGTTGTGCTGGCGCTCATTTCAGCAATGTCGTGGGCAAAGCGAATGCGATGGCGGCGAGAGACTTCCTGCTCTGGATCAATGCCATCAAAGGTAGGCGGAATCCAAACCCGGACGATTAACAGCCCCCCCAAAACGACTAGAAATGAGCAACTAGCCAGTACTTGGGTCCAGGGGGTTTCCAGAACACCCCGCACAATCACCTCCCGGAGTATTGAGACAATCGAAACCTCGACAGCCACCCCAATGGAAACGCGATGCTCTTGTAGATAAATAATCAGCAGCCGGAACAACTCCACCAAAATCAGCAGAAATAAAATGTCTGACGTCACCTCTGGGAAATTGAGCGGCGGCAAGAGGGACAAAAACATCTCGCGCAACTGCATCACCATAAAGCTGAATAGCCCAATGCAGAGGGAAATCACAATCAAGTCTTGAACCATTTCAAGACACCGAACCACATAGGCGCCATTCAGCCAGGTGGTCCAGCGGGAGGAATTAGCAGGGGAGTTGTGCATGGGGATTGCCTAGATAAATAAAGTAGAAGATGAGATGAGGATTAGTCACCGTGGCTAGTAGTGGTTACTGGCCTTGCGGTGATGAACCGCCGTTAGCCCAACGGGCTTAGCGACCCGCCCGGCTTTGACGGTGCAGTAAATGATCCAGTGATCGCCAGCCTCTAAGCGATGGGTGACCGTGCATTCCAGGTAAGCGAGGGATTCGGCCAAAATGGGGGAGCCGTTCTCAGCGGCATAGGACGCAATGCCCTCGAATCGGTCGGCCCCTGGGCCAAACCGCTTGAGAAAGTGCTTCATGAGGCGCTGGTAGTTGCCCTCTTCCAACACATTGAGCACAAAGGTATCGCCGCCGTGCAGCAGAGACTCAATTGCTCTATCCTTAGCCACTGCCACCGCCAAACCGGGCGGCTGAACACTAGCTTGAATAACCCAGGAGGCCAGCATGGCGCTGCTGATGTCGCCCTTTTTAGCGGTGAGGATGTACAGGCCAGTGCTGAGGCGGCCCAGAGCCTGGCCGAGGTCAGAATCTAGAGACTTGCTCTGCTTGAGGGTGCGATCGCGATTCACCCACTGGCCTAAGTCCGTACCGGCCTCTTCACAGAGTTTGTCCGTGGCTTCGGTGGGGGTGGTCTTAATCAAAATTGGCTCAAAGGCGGCCCTCAGCCCTAACTCCTGAAAGCGATTGCGGAGGGGAAAGATCGGCTCATCCTGCCCACCGCCCGTTTCAAACAGGCCAATCGCCTGCTTCGGGTGGGCGGCCGCCAGAATAGTGCTGAGAATGGGCTCTAAACTCACTGGTGCAGTTTGGGGAGGCATTCCTAAAACCAGGCCAGTTGCCGTGGTCACCAGTTCCCGAACGGTCTGAGTATCCGTGTCGAGCATATCTACTACTTCTACGGCGGTGTCGGTTTTGAGCAAGCCCTGGCCAATGGTGTGGGCCAGGCGTTCGCTAAAGCCGTACTCAGCCGCGTAGAAAATGACCACAAAGGGTTCAGCCTGGGCCTGGGTTTCACTCCAGGTGCGGTAACGCTCTATCCAATCGGCCAGGTGATGCCGTAATAGTGGGCCGTGGCCGGTGGCAATTTGGCCAATCGTTAAAGGCTGAATGCGTTTGAGCGCGGCCAGCACCGAGCGAGCATTTGGCCCCATCAAGCAGTCGTAGTAGTACTGAAAATCTGCCTCTAGTAAGGTTAGTGTCTCGTCGTAGAGGCTGTCGTCACAGTAGTGCATACCAAAGACATCGCAGGTATAGAGCACCTGGGTGCCCGCGTCGTAGGTGAGCATGGTATCGGGCCAGTGCAGATTAGGAGCCGAGATAAATTCCAACTCATGGCCATTACCCAGGTCGAGCGATCGCCACTCTTCACCATGCGCGCGGCAAAGGGGCGATGAATCTGGTTCTGTAAAAACTGAATCGCCACCTTAGACCCGACGATGGTGATCTGAGGAACCAGGGCCAGCAAAGCCGTAATTAACCCACTATGGTCGGGCTCTGTGTGGTTGACAATCAGGTAGTCAATGGTGGCCAGGTCAACTAGTTTGCTCAGCTCTTCCAGGTACAGGGTGCGAAATTTAGCGTGGGAAGTATCAACCAGCGCTGTCTTTTCTCCCTGAATTAGGAAGGAGTTATAGGTGGTGCCGTTTTGCAGCTCAAATTCAATATCGAAGCGATCTCGATCCCAGTCTAAACAGCGCAAAGCCGTTGAATCTTGACCAATTACGGCGGTTTGCAGCGTTAATCGTGCCGTTGCAGAAGAAGCTGAACGCAAACCAGTGAGGGCAACCATAGGCTATCTCTATCCTCATCGGCACTTTGATGAACATAGGCCAATGGTTGCTCAAAACAAAAGATTTGTAAAATGTCAATTCCAAAATTCATTCATTAAGTATTTGTATAACTAGCTCATAGTTGCATTTGCAAGGTAAATGTATTGAGTAACGTCAACGGCAGTGGGCTGAACCCATTGATAGAAGGTTAAGGCTCAAACCAGGCCGGTAGGCGGCCCTGCCTCTGCAATACTCTAATTGGCGGTGGGTTGGGCGAACCAATCCACCGCCAACCTTTTGGCGCAGACTATTCCACCAGCAGCGTCTTGGTCATCACCACCAACCACTGGTTAGGCTCCCCACTGGGTACCGGGCCGCACCAGTCATTCGGGTCGGCATAGCCCAGGTGATGCAGAATTTTGATCACCCGGTCTAACCCGCGCAAACTGCCGTAGAGCACATGACGCACTCGTTCGGGTTGAGGCTGAGATCTGGATGAAGACGCAGGCGGAACATTGGACGCTCCGCTGGCATCCGATTCGGGATATTGGAACATGGCATTCGTTTTCCTTACGAGATGGATAGACCCACCCCTGCCCCTCCGAGGAGGGGACGACGACCATCCCCTCCTGGGAGGGGTGCCCGCAGGGCGGGATGTTCCCCTCCTGGGAGGGTGC
>JAAUUR010000446.1 GCA_012031045.1 Leptolyngbyaceae cyanobacterium SM2_5_2 | reverse complement strand
CCCCGAGTTGGCCCGTCTTTTAGACATGCCCACCATGACGCTGTACGACTGGGTTCGACGAGGATGGGTCAAAGCCCGACAGCAACCCGATTGGCCTAAACACTGGATTATTTGGGCTGATGAGACCGAGATAGAACGCTTAAAAGCCCATCGGCAACAACCCTTCGGCGAGATCTTGCGTCAACGCTGGCGAGGCGAGGTACCGGCTATTGCCCTCATGCCTGAGTCTCCCAATACGTCTCTATACTTTGAAAGTAAGGAGTATGACCATGACTGACCCATCGTTCTCAGCCAAGCACATTCTGCATCACCCCTCAGATGTTATGGGGGCATTCAGGCTGGCTTATCTCAATGTCGAAGCGCAAGCCGTATTCCTCGAAGGTATGTAGGCTGGTGGGTTCATCACTGACGATGGCCCAAAACTCGCCATTGACACTGTTATAGCCAAAGGCCACATGCACCGGGCCATACCACTCCCCTTTGTGGAGCTTAACAGTGTGCCAGCAGAGCGCCTCTCCCCGCTGAAGGTGAATGTCCTTCAATTGGCACCACCCGTGACCGGCCCGCCAAATCCAGGTATTGCGCTTCACCCGAATCCGGTAGTGCCACCCGAACTGAGTCGTTATCGCGGTCATGGCATCGGTGTGGATAGAGCCTCGGTCAGCGAGCAAGATCACCTTCACCCCTTGGGGCAAGCGGTTAGCGGCTTGGTGGAGCATCTCCTGATACGTGCTAGAGGCGACCGAGGCACTGCGGTGCTCGAGCACCCGCCAGACCACCGGCAAGGCCCGGCCCCGGTGCACGATGGCGAGGCGGATCAAGCAATACTCATCCCAAAACAGTGAGGTGTCCAAGCTCAGGTACAAACAATCCTCACCCCAATCTGCTAAGGCTGCCTGAATCAACGGTTTGTACAAGCGGTGGACGTTCAGACGACTATTGTGCAACCAGCGGCTCAAACGGCGTTGTTTGCTTTGGGCCTGCACCCCTCGACACGGGACATAGGGCAACCACCGCGTCAGGCTGACCTCTCCTCGTTGGAGCAACGCCACCACCATCCAGAGGCAGGTCGTCAAATGGGCTCGATGCGCCCAGGGCACCGATTGACCCAGCCAGGCGTTCAAGGCATTGTAGAGAGGGGAGTTTTTTTCACAGTGTTTACGCTTTTGAGTAGTATCTAAGCTTGGAACGCTGGCTCCCCCTTCGTCCTTTCAATCGCCAAAACCACCGCACAGCAAGACTCTCTGGCTCTCAACGTCAACTTTTGTCAGTCAACCAGGGCTAATCCTAAGCACCACCTAAGTTAACCTTTTGCTTAAAACCCTTAACTTTGGAGTTTGGGCTGGGTGTTGGCCAAATTCCAGGCTACTTCGCCCCCCGCAGCCCCAGCACCCACTTGCTGGGCTTCTGCTTTGTTCGGGCCGTTACATGCCAGGCTCGGCTGCCGCAGAGGTGGTTGTACAGGGCCACCATGCCAATCAACGTCTTTAGCCAAAAATAAAGCGGCGATAGCAGACAGTAAAATAGCCCCTGGCGCAGGCTGTAGGAAGCCTGGGCTGGCCGCAGTTGCAGGGCCACCACCACCTGAAGGAGGACGCTCAGGGTGAGCAAAGCCATCAGGGTAAAGTTTAGGGCTTCAAAGTTAAGATCGCGATCCGCGCCGCTGAGGTGGAGGCTAAGCGCCATGGGGATGACCTGCCACACCAGGGGATAAAAGTACTGGCTAAACAGCAGCATTAGCACCCAGGAGGTTTTTTGAATGGGATCCAGGTGGTGCGATCGCGCCACCGCCCCAGATGTAGCCAGGCCACCTCCAGCCAGCCCTGGCTCCAGCGCTGTCGTTGCAGCCATAGCCCCCGCAGGTGGTCTGGGGCTAGCTCGGTGGTGACAATGGCCGGGTCATGGACAATGCGGTAGCCCCCCAGCAGCCCCCGCAGGGTAGCGTCAATGTCTTCGGTCAGGCGGGCGGGCCGAAAGCCCAGGTGGCGAATCACCGAGGTGCGCCAGTAGCCGTTAGACCCGCCAAACAGGGCCGTATCGGCCAGCAGAGAACGACCATAGTGACTGATGCCGTAGATGCACTCAAACTCCACCGCAATTAGGTTGGTGAGCCAGTTATCCTGGGCATTGCGAATAATATTGCGCCCCTGAACGCCGTCGTACTGGCCCTGGGCCAGCCATTCCCAGGCCAGGCCTAAGCAGTTAGGGTTAGGGTAGTGATCCGCATCAAAAATACAGGTCATCTCGCCCTTAACCTGCCTTAGGGCGGCGTTGAGGTTTTCGGCCTTGGAACGGCTGCGGCGCACGGGCAGCAGCACCAGTTGGGGAAACTGCCGAGCCAGCTTGCGCAAACGGGCCTCCACCGGTAGCCGGCTTGGCGTATTGTAGGCCAGGATGATTTCCCACCCGGCCTCTGGGGTTTGAACCTGGGTGAGCCAGTGGGTCAGGGTTTCTTCAATAATGTCTTGTTCGTTGGGCAGGTAAGCCACCACGATGACGGACACAAATGGGAGGGGAACCGTCTGCCTCTGGGGTGGAGCTACCGAGACTGGCTTCCCGCCCAGGCGTTGCAGCAACCCCCGCTTCCGGGTCGGCTGTCTGCTGTACCGGTCATACAACACTACGGCGGTTTCGCTATTAATCACTCCAAACCCCAAGATCGAAACCGCTACCAAGGCCATCTGCAAGAGTCCCAGGGTATGTCCCCGATGCAGCCAAAGGAGGTAAACCCCCATGGGAGCCAAAAGTAACCAAGTGCTTAATCCCAGTAGCCTTCTAGCAGAAGCTAGAACAGAGTCGGTAGACAGTACCAGGCTTGGCTTCATAGGCGTTGACTCACTCCTCTTGTGGATTGATGGATAGGGGACAGTCAGGACGTCCAGGGTTAGCTAGTTTGGCGTAGCCTTGTCCTATCCTTAGGGGCTATGGCTATACTTGGGGCCGCCGTAATTAATCCCGATTACCCATTGTCGAGGTTTAAAGTCGATTTGTGGCTAAGAATTTCGATGATCCTCCATTGACTCATGGATTAGTTAAGGAGCCATGCCTCAACGGCCAGATCTGGCCATTTAGGCCGAGTCAAGGCCGCTGAGAAACTGATCCAGGTCTTGATTCAGCAGAACTTGCAGCCGCTGGGCCACCTCTACCAGCGTTGCGAGCTGAGCAAAATCAAGGGGAACGCCTTAGGCATGGCGCAAGAAATGATTAAGAGAGGAAGGGTGTTCTTGTGTTCTTGTCCATAGCAGGCCGCCCTGGCGGATGCGGGCGGCAAAGGGGCATTTGTGCAGTTCCACCAAGTCTACATCGCGGCCTACGGTCTCCGACAGGGCACCCATGGCCCTGAAGAAGTGCTCTGGGGCCAGGGACTCCAACGCTACATCGACATCGGAGCGATTGTCAAAGGGTTGTGCCAAGGGTTCTGTCATTACCGCTGCTTCTCTCTTAGCTCAAACCACCGCTTGGTAAGCCCAGGGAAGAGGGCACCGCCCAGCCCAGGGTCAGCGCCCGAGCCGCCATCAGCCCGGTCAGGGCCAGCCAGAGCAGGTGAGCGCTGGCCAGGTTTTGGGCCACCAGGGCCAGGGGCAAAAACCCCACCACCGCCGCCAGCACCGTACCGTTGCGCAGCACCCGACCGGCGGTAAGGCCCAGGAAATAGCCATCCAGCATGTAGGCCATGGCCCCCAGCCCCAGCACCGGGAACAGCCACCCCACGTAAATCTGGACGGTGGCAATTACGTCGCTATGGTTGGTCAGCACCCCAAATAGCGACTTAGGAAACAGGGCAAAGGCCAGGGCAAAGCTGAGCCCCAAAGCCAGGCTGGTGCCCCCACCCACCCTCAGCAGGCGGCGCAGATGGGTGCGATCGCCGCTACCGTAATACCGCCCGGCAAAGCTTTCGGTGGCAAAGGCAATGCCGTCGATAAAATAGGCCGATAGGGTCACCACCTGAAG
>JAAUUR010000445.1 GCA_012031045.1 Leptolyngbyaceae cyanobacterium SM2_5_2 | reverse complement strand
GAAGCCCCAGTTCCAGAGCCTGCCTCACAGCCTGACTCCCTTCCTCCCTTACAGATTGATCTGACACTGGCTTCCCCTCAGTTAGCCCTCTCCGATTGCGGCCATTTGCCCCCTAAGGCAGTAATGGAGGTGTTGCTGCACCAGGTGTTGGCCCAAGGCATTGGTCGCCTCTATTTTGAGCGACAACCCCAGACTGGGCGGGTGCTATGTAGCCAGAATGGAATTGTGCAGTCTGTGCTCGATGACCTCAGCCTGGACTTATTCCAGAGTGTTATCAACGAGTTGAAGCGGCTTACCCACTTACCGCTGCTGCCCACCACCAAAACTAAGCAGGTTGAAATTGAGCGACTCTACCAGCAAGAGCGAGTGCTGCTGCGGTTGCGGTTAATTGCCGGGAACTTCGGTGAAGAAGCCACCCTCCAGATTTTGCGGGGCGCAGCTCTGAAGTTCTACCAGCAACAGCAGATTGAGCAACTGGGGCGAGATGCCCTGGGGGTTGCCCAAACCTTGCAGCAGCGCATTACCGCCATTCGTGAACGGGCTCGCCAGACCCTCGGCCTGGAACCTACGTCCACAGCTACCCTGATGGCCGTCAGCGCTCTGCTTAAAGACATGGAAAGCCAGATCGATCGGCTCATGCAGCCCGCCTCGGAGGGACAGATGGAGCTAGAATCCAGGAGCTAGGAGCCAGGAGCCAGGAGTTAGGAGCCAGAAGTTCCGACCCTCCTGACTCCTTTCCCAGGCAAAACTGCCCGCTTTAAGTCGATCCTCCCCAAAATCCCTTGCTGTGCCTTGGCAAAGGGCGTACTCTATTGGAGGAACTCCAGCCAAGGTGACGGAATGGATTTGATGGATATGGTGAATCAGGCGATCGCCAGTGCCGATACCGAAGCTAGCAGCGGCTTGATGGGCTCTATTCTAGGAGCCTTAAACCAGGCTCCGGTAGAAAATAACCAGATTGCCGATATTGCCAAAAGTATCCAAGACCTGCTTCAAAATAACGGAAATGCACCCTCGTTGATTGAGGTGTTGCAATCGGTGGCTTCGACTGGGACCGTAGAGCGATTAATGGGATCAGAGCAGGTGACGGCAATGGCTCAGCGGGTTGGAGCCGATCCGGCGATGGTGCAAAGTATTACCCCACTGATTGCCCAATTTCTAGTTAAGGGATCCAACACTCAAGGGGATGGCCTTCTGCAAAAGGTCCTCAATGGCGAGGTTGATTTGGGTCAAATGGCTGGACTAATTGGCATGGCCAGTCAGTTTTTGCAGTAGAAGTAACTGGCTTACTCGTAGGTTGGAAGCTGACTGCTTGACACATCTCAAATGTAGGTTGGGTGAAACGCAGGGTCACCCAACACCAGCCACTATTCTGGAACCGGTTGGGTTCTGCTAGCGCGCCACCCAACCTACGGAATATCAGTGCTTTTCGGCGTTGTGTCAGTCAACTAGGGTTGGAAGTTTCTCTAAGCATTCAGGAAATTCTGGGAAACCTAGTTTCTCCTAACGTTTTAGCCAGATGCCGCGCAGTCCGGCGGCTTTAGCTCCTTCCACATCATCCTGCTCACTATCGCCAATGTGCCAAGCCTGGGAAGCCTCGCAGTGGTGTTTTTTCAGGGCGGTTGCAAAAATCAGTGGGTCTGGCTTAGCGGTGCCCACCTCCGATGAAATAGTGACGGACTGAAAATATTCAGTCAGTTGGAGGGCTTCTAACACTTGATAGAGGCGTGAATCAAAATTGGAGATAAGGCCAAGCTGAATGCCGCGCCGCTGCCAGCGCTGGAGTGCGGCCAACACATCGGTATAGAGCACCCAAGGTGTCGCCGTGGCAAAGTGGGCATACAAATCATTAAAAAATTGGTCAAAATCCACAAAATGATCGAGCACACCAGCGCTGCTAAAGGTTTGCTGAGCTACCATGCGCCACCACTGGTATTCCTGGTGAGGAATCAGGGCTGGAGCGCAACCCGGAAAAGCCATTGGTGGGGAGGCTTTGAAGGCCCGATAAAAGGCTTGATTCACCATGGCGGGGTCGGCGTTAATGCCGTGCTGCTGGGCCAGGTTGGCATAAATATCCCCCACGCTGCCAGCTACCCCAAACAGGGTGCCAACGGCGTCTAGAAAATCACCTGGGGCAACGGCGAAGATGTCATACCCCTCATCGTACCAGCACATCACGCAGGGGCTTGATCATCCAGTTCAGCCCAACTCGAACCTGATGGGTGAGGGTTGGCATCCGGTACAGGTAGGCCAAGCGACGGGCTACATGGGCAAGTTCGCCGTCTAATTGCAGGCCCAAACCAGTGAGGGTAGCCCGATGGGTACCCAGGGTTAGCATTTCGCCCAGGTGCCGATAGCGAAAGGGAAGCTGGGGCCGCTCGCTCAGCGAGGCCCAAATATTCCACCCAACAAAATCCGCCTGTTGCAGGGCGACCTGGGCGGTAGTTGGCATTTGCTGCCCTTCGGCATCGCGGCAGTCGGCCACATCGCCCAGGGCATAGACGCCGGGCCGATCCGCAGCTTCCAGAGTGGGCATGACCACCACTTGTTGCCGCTCGTTGTGCTTCAGCGGCAGGTCAGCAATGACCGGGTTAACGCGGGTGCCCACCGTCCACAGCACCAGATCAACCGGCAGGATATCGGTTTGATCGCGAAAGGTAAGGCTGATGGTGTCGGCGGCGACTTCGGCCACAGCGGTTTCTAAATCAACCCAAATGCCCAAGTCAGACAGTACCTTCTGCGCCACCTGGCGGTTGTATTCTGGTGAGGTTCGCAGAATCAGGTCGGTGCGCTCAACCAGCCGTACCCGACCGCGCTCTCCCACGATGCTCAGCCACCTTCGTCAGCTAGCTCTACGCCACTGTAGCCACCCCCCCACTACCGCTACCCGAATTTTGTCTGCATCAGCCGCTTCTAACAGGCGTAGACGCTCTCTGAGCTGGTAGGCATCTTGCAGAGTGCGAAAGGCCAGGGCGTGCTCAGCCACACCGGGGGCCATGTCCATGGGGGTGTTGCCGCCCAGAGCCAGCACCAGACGATCGTAGGCTAACATTGCGCCATCGCTAAGGGTGGCCTGTTGGTGATCCAGGTCTACACTAGCGACCTCAGCCTGATGGAACTGTACCTGGGTACCGGCCAGCAGGTCAGCATAGGGAGGAGCCACCTCCCAGGTTTCTAGCTCACCGGTCACCAATTCGTAGAGCAAGGGCACAAACAGGAAGCGATCGCGATGATCTACCAGGGTGATGGTGGGCGGGGTGCCCTCCCACGGTAGTTGGCTTAGGCGCAGGGCCGTGTACAGGCCGCCAAAGCCACCGCCGAGAATACAAATTTGCTGGGGGAGCGTCGGCCATGGGTTAAAAGCAGTGATACCTCCTCTTTCTTCTAACTCAAAATGGAGGGAGTCATCATCGCGTTGAGGAGATTTCTTTTGACCATCTTATCAAACTTGGCGATGAGATCGCCCCGCCAAGAGGCTCTGGCCGGTGCCCGCGACATTGTGCCGCTGATTGTCGGGGCCATTCCCTTTGGCTTAATTTTTGGCACCCTGGCCCAGGACAGCGGCCTCTCCTTTGGGGCGGCCATGGGGATGTCGGCCTTTGTCTTTGCGGGTTCTTCGCAGTTTATTGCCTTGGGCCTGTTAGCCACTGGCAGTACCCTACCGCTGATTGTGCTGACCACAGTTATCGTCAACCTGCGCCACATGCTCTACGCCGCCAGCCTGCTACCCCACGTGCAGCCCCTGTCTCAGCGTTGGCAAGCGGTGATCGGCTTTTTTCTGACGGACGAAGCCTTTGCCATCGCCATCCGCCGCTACCAGCAGCCCGACCCCAGCCCCCACAAGCACTGGTACTACCTGGGGGCGTCTGTTGCCATGTACCTCAACTGGCAGCTGTGTACCTGGCTGGGGCTTACGGTGGACCAGCTCATCCCTAATGCGGCCGCCTGGGGCTTAGATTTTGCCATGG
>JAAUUR010000444.1 GCA_012031045.1 Leptolyngbyaceae cyanobacterium SM2_5_2 | reverse complement strand
AGCGCCAGGCCCGCACCAAGGCTGGTGTTAATAATATTGACCAGTTCGTTCGTTAGCCAGGGCAACTGAGTTTGTAACGTCGCTCCGATCAGGCTTTCTAGGGTAGTAGCCATAAAAGCTGATAGGAGGCAAATCCCCATACCCCAAGCTGAAATTAGACCCACGCCCCAGCCGACCAGGGCAATAGCTGCAGAACCGACCAGGCCAGCCAGGGTGCCCTCCAAACTAACCGCTCCTTCGGTGCCGGGGGGCACGGGCTTGAGGGTGGTAATCAAAAAGGTGCGCCGACCGTAGGCTTTCCCCACCTCGCTGGCCGTGGTATCTGACAGTTTGGTGCTGAAGCTGCTGACGTAGGCTAGAGCCAAAAGCGGTACCCAGAGGGCCAGGGTGGCGGGGCTAGCCCAAGTTCGCAGGCTGGCAATGGCCACCGCACAAACAGCTCCAGCCAGGGCCGATCCCCAGACGTTTTCTGGCCCGCGTACGCCAGACCTACCTTCGGCGATGCCCGCCGCTTCTTTACGGGCCATGCCTAAACGGGTTACGGCTGTTCCTAACAGGAAATACACCATCACTACGGCGTATCCCTGCCAGCCCATGCCCCCCCAAACTATGACCCCCAGCGCCCAGGCATGACCATAGCCAGCAGGGGTCAACAGTTTTTTGGGGGCGGCCCAGGCTAGGGCCAGCAAGCCCGTATTGAGTATGGCCCCCACCAGCCAGGGATGGCCCAAGGATTGCCCGATGCTCTGTAGTTCGCCCCATGAAGTTGTTGATCCCCCAACTAGCCCAAGGTAGGCCAACCCCTTAATTCTAGAATTAGACTCAATTCTAGGGTTAATATAGATGGATACGCTGCCCTTTGGGAGTTAAGCATAGGTTTTGTGCAGGTGTAGGCAGTTACCTTGCTGATCGACGTCATAGGTGAGTTGATCGGCCACCAGATACATAATTTTGAGCCCTCTGCCTCCTTCATCCTGTTCAATTTGAGTGCCATCGGCCTTCAGCTTGGTTTTGAGTACTTCGTTCAGGTCAAATCCTGGGCCTTGATCCCAAATCCGGATATCAATAGCCTGGGCTGAAACGCTGACTTCAATGTGAATGGGGGTATTCGCCGGTAACCCCGCGTGGGCATGGCGAACGGCATTGGTAAACCCCTCAACCAGAGCCAGCTGACACTGCAACCAAATCTGGCGAGGAATTGGCGAGGCTTGAAATTGGTCAAACCAGGCTAGCACCGACTTAAGTGCTGTAGGATCTGTAAGAATTTCTATTTGATTGGTGTGCTGATAAGTCAAGTCAGTATGCAGCGCGGCTGGTTCTTCTTGCATAATACGGCTAACCCTAGTACGGCAACAGCCTCAGCGGTAGGAGCGTTCACTCTCTAGGCCATGATTTGAATACAGTGCTGGAGTTCCGTAGAGGCATGATCAAATTCATAGCGAAATGTCTGGATCTCTCGAATCGGATGATGTTCAAGTTGGCTGAGTAGGGTTGGTCAATGTATTTATGAGGCCTTACCACACTATTGCAATTTCCGACATCGGTGAACCCCTGGTTCCTATCCCGCTGGAACATTTTGCTGTTCTACACCCCCATCCGTATCTGGTTCTCGGCGCACCCTACGGCAAGCAATCACCTTACTACCTGCGTAGTAGTGTACTTAATGCTTTGGTTATCGCTCAAGCTACCCTCCAACAACAGCATCCGGGTTGGCAAATTCAAATTTTTGACGCCTACCGCCCGGTAGTTGTTCAGAAATTTATGGTAAAACACACATTTGCCGAATTCCTCCGAACCCGGCAGCTTCAGGCCAACACCTTAACAGTAGCCCAACAAGAAACGCTCTTGGCCGAAGTAGCCCAATTCTGGGCCTTACCCAGCGATGACCCAACTACGCCGCCGCCCCACAGCACCGGGGCCGCCCTTGATGTCACCTTGGTGGATGAGCAGGGTCGGCCAATAGCCATGGGTTCACCCATTGATGAACTTTCTGAACGATCCTTTCCTGAGCACTTTGCTGCGGGGTTGGATCCCCAAGCGCAGCAGTACCACCATCACCGCACTCTGCTGAAGCATGTGATGGTGGCCGCCGGATTTCGTCGCCATCCCCAGGAGTGGTGGCATTTCTCCCTTGGTGACCAACTCTGGGCCTGGATTCTGAGGGAAAAAGAAGGTCATCGGGAAATTACAGCGCGATACGGGCGCATTGAGCCTGATTAGAACCACCGCTGCCTCCTTTAGCAAGAAGGCTCCAGGCGCTGGCTGTTGCTGTTTAATCTCGATGCGTACCCGTTTCAATAACTGCAACCTCCATGCCACAATTAGCCCAATCCCGTAGGGTGGACTAGAGGGGTGACCGTGGAGTTGTCGTCTCAACCTGGACAAAATCTGGCCAAAGGGTCGCCAACGCCTCAGCAGTTGCGCAGTATCAAGGCCCACCTTGACCTGGTACTACTGGCGTTAGAAGCCCTCACAGGGCTTGGCTCTGAGGCCATGCTAGCGGCAGCAGAAACGCTGGGACTATCGGAGTGGTTGAGCGATCGCGTCAACCTCTGGCGCTTACGCCAGGCTAGCCCCCTGCGTACCGGTCAGGGTCGAAAAAAGTTAGACATTGACGAAGCCCGCGCACTGGTGCTGATCAGCAGTCACCTGGCCAGCACCCACAGGGCTACCATCCGCCAGGCCGTCGCTCACCTGGAAAATGCTTTAGAGCAGGGTCAGCCCCCCCATCGCATTGCTATTTTGGGCAACTATCTCGATACCTTCAGCAACGCTTACCAGGAACGCCTGGAAGCCGACCAAACCTCCACCCCTGACAACCTCACTACCCTGGCTCTAAAGCTGCTTATCGACCTCCTTTTCTACAGTGGCTCAGAAGGGCCTCGCAAGTTGTGGCTAGCCTTGTTAGACCGTTCTGTAACCTGAAGGCCTGAAGGATTTTAGATTGTAGATTTTAGGCTCTAGCTTCTTCCCCACCACCCACTACCCCACTCCCTCTCCACCCCTCTATGCCCACCCTCGTTCCCCTCACCTCCTACCAATACGAAGCGGGCAGTTGTACGCTCAAGCTAGTGGGGCAGTTGTCGGCCTTGAGTCAACTGTCAGATAGGCCAGTGTTGCGGCGATCTCGGTTTCAAATTCAGCTACGGCATGGGGCTGGTGTGCCTCCTGAACCCACGGCCATAGCCGCAGGCCGGCTCGTTCTGGAGCTATCGGGACGGGAGCCACAGCTATCGGAGTTAGCTGATGTCGTGCGGCGGTATGTCCAGACCTATCTTCACAGTGAGGCCATAACCCCGGTACAGGCGGTTAGTCGGGGGAAGACAAGCCTTGCTCCGGTTGGGCTAACCCGTCATCGGCTAGAGCTAGCGGAGTTAGATACTGCCACTCGGCCTTACGCAGTAGAGCTTTCTACACTCCAGCTGGCCGACCTGGCAGAGGTGCTGGAGCAAGCGGATCGGGCTGTAGACTGTCTCCCTGAAGCAGTTCTACCTAAACATCGGGCCGTACCCGACCGCGGTTGCCCTGTGGGTAGGCTCGGTAGCGGCTGTAGCAGTGGCCGCTGTGCTAGGTAGTCAATGGTTAACAACGGCTCCCGTTACTGTGCGGTCTCCGGCACCCAATGCGGCTACGGCCCCTGACACGGAAAGTTTTACATTAGAAGATGGTCAAGAGCAGACGGCCTCAGCGCCCCCAGATGGCCATTCCCAGCCAGTTGACGCTACTCCGGAGGCTGCTAGCCTGATCAGCCGCCATGCCCCCCGCTCCGCCGGTTTCTCCAGACGCCCCCCGCTCTACGGATAGAAACAATCCAGCCGGAACACCAGGCCAACCCAGCCCCGCGCCCAGTGCTATCAGCACCCAGCCAGAACCGCCCAGAGAGCCTGGCTCAGATGCCCCAGTTGCTCCATCGGGCCGCACGATACTAGGCAACCCAGCCCCGGCCACCCACCTCAGAGCCCCCCGATATTGCGGCGGGGTCATGCG
>JAAUUR010000022.1 GCA_012031045.1 Leptolyngbyaceae cyanobacterium SM2_5_2 | reverse complement strand
CAACATCCATCCCTATCGTCGATGATGATATTGCCCTGGCTCCATTCACCTCGGCGCTAGAACCCAGATTTTTTTGTAGTTTTTCCTTCTTCCCTGAGCCCGAAAAAACTGGCTTAGATTTTCCCTCAGCTACCGTAACGCTGCCCCAATGGCAAATTTTGCGCCAGGGTCAAACCTGCATTTTTACCGCTAACCGTCTGCTTACGGCGGAGACCACGTTGGTATCTGTGCTGGATGACCTGGAGGCCCAACTACTAGCCATCCAGAAATTAGCTGAAGATAGCTTTACCGATGCCGTTTCTCCGGGTAAATCGTCCTCTGGGGCTTTTCTCCGGCGCTCGTCTACCCTCGCCAAGGGGCACTTCAAGGAGTCTGTAAGACAGGCGTTAGGCCACATTAATCACCATCACGTGCAAAAAATTGTGCTGGCCCATGCCCTGGATGTGGTGCAGGAGCATCCCTTTCAAACCTTGCAATCGCTGGCTCAGCTCCGCCACCGCTACCCCGATTGCTATGTGTTTTCGGTCGGCAATGGCTATGGCAAAACCTTCATCGGGGCTAGCCCTGAACGGTTGCTCAGCATTGCCCATCGTCGGCTGAGTACAGATGCCCTGGCTGGCTCAGCCCCTAGAGGGCGCACGGCCCAGGAAGATCGCCAACTAGCGCTGCACTTGCTCAACAGTGCCAAAGAGCAGGCCGAGCATCAGATTGTGGTCAATTTCCTGGCCCAAACACTGGCCGATTTGGGACTTCAACCCTACTATCCCCAGCCGCCATCTCTGTTGCGGCTTCCCAACATTCAGCACTTGCACACGCCCATTCAGGCCAGGGTGGCAGGCCGCATACATCCCTTGCAGTTGGTAGAAGCCCTACACCCCACGCCCGCCGTCGCTGGCTTGCCGACCAGGGCCGCCTGCGAAAAAATCCACACCTACGAACAGTTCGACCGCGGACTATACGCCGCCCCCCTGGGCTGGATTGGCGCCAATGGCGACAGTGAGTTTATTGTGGGTATTCGGTCAGCTTTAATTAGCGGCAATTGGGCCCGACTGTATGCCGGGGCTGGTATTGTGGCAGGGTCTGACCCAGAGCGCGAATGGGCGGAAATTAACCTCAAGTTCCGCGCCTTAGGCGAATCGCTGGTATAGCCCCTACATCGGCCATGACCTTTGATTTTCGCAACACTAATACCCTCTGGGCCTCGGTGCTGTCAGAGACGCTGGTTCGCCTGGGGTTGACTACAGCGGTTATTTCACCCGGCTCGCGGTCTACGCCCCTGACCGTGGCTCTGGCTGGCCATGCCCGCATCGAGGCGGTTCCAGTCCTGGACGAGCGCTCCGCCAGTTTTTTTGCCTTGGGCATGGCCAAACGTACGGGATGGCCGGTTGCCCTGGTATGTACCTCAGGGACGGCGGGGGCTAACTATTACCCAGCCATTATTGAAGCCAGGGAAAGCCAGGTGCCACTGCTGGTGCTAACCGCTGATCGGCCCCCGGAACTACGAGATTGCGCCTCCGGCCAAACCATTGATCAGCAAAAGCTGTTTGGGTCTTTCCCCAACTGGTATGCAGAATTGGCTATTCCCCAAGCGGATTTAGCGTTGCTGCGCTACCTGCGCCAAACCCTGGTACAAGCTTGGCACCGAACGCTGGAGCCTACGCCTGGGCCGGTACATTTAAACTGTCCTTTTCGCGATCCGCTAGCTCCGGTCGCGGATGATTCGACCGAGAACCTGAAACCCGTTCTGGATAATAGCTTTTGGGCCGGGCTGGAGCCCTTTAAACCAGAGCCTCAGCCCGGCTGGGTTGCGCCAGGGGTATTCGCCACCTGGCGGGGATGTGATCGGGGCTTAATTATTGCCGGCCCCGCTCAACCTACGGATCCAGGGGTCTACGGCCAGGACGTAGCCAAGCTAGCCCGTACTCTTCAGTGGCCCGTTTTAGCGGAAGCCTTGTCGCCTCTGCGGAATGCCGCCAGTCTCAATCCCTGGTTAGTCACTACCTATGATGCGATTTTGCGTCAGCCTGGCTGGCTGGCTGACCTCCCGCCTCAGCAGGTGATTCAACTCGGCCCGTTGCCAACCAGCAAGATCCTACGCCAGTGGTTAGAACAGTACAATCCTCGGCGCTGGGTGCTGGATGAATCGGGCCGCAACCTTGACCCACTTGCACGGCAACACAACCCCTGTGCAGCTTTCAATAGCTCAACTAGCCGCAAGTTTGGATCAGGAGTGGTCTTCATCTACGGCGGCCTACGCCGAACTCTGGCTGGCCCTGGAGCAAAGGTCAGGCATCGGTTGGATGCGGCCTTAGCGGGGCTAGAGCCACTGTTTGAGGGCAAGGTTCCCTGGTTGATGGCCCAGTGCTTGCCCCCAAGGACACCCGTGATGATCGCTAACAGTACACCGATTCGGGATGCCGAGTGGTTCTGGCCACCGGGAGATCGCCAGCTTCGGCCCTTTTGCAATCGAGGCGCAAACGGCATAGATGGTACCCTGTCTACGGCCTTGGGCCTTGCCCATCAGGGCCGCCTACCGTGCTGGTTACGGGGGATTTAGCCCTGCTGCATGATACCAACGGCTGGCTGACGGTGCCTCGGCTGCGGGGGCATCTCACCATCATATTAATCAACAACCGGGGAGGGGGGATTTTTGAGATGCTGCCCGTTGCTAACTTTGACCCGCCCTTTGAGGAGTTTTTTGCGACACCTCAGTCGGTTGATTGGAACCATCTCTGTGCAGCCTATGGGGTTAACTATGAGCGGGTTGTAAATTGGGCACAGTTGAAGGCTTGTTTGAGCTTTTTGCCGAAGACGGGGGTGCGGGTGCTGGAGGTGCGGAGTGACCGTAAGGCTGCTCACCAGTGGCGTCAGGATCTTTGCCGATCTGTAAAGCTGCGACTGGCCGATCTGTAAAGCTGCGACGGTCTGGTCAACCCGACCCATCGCCCAGGGGATTGGCAAGCTAGCAAGTGCCTGGGTGATAAATCTCTATCAAAATCAAATTTGCTTAAAGTCCCTGAAGTCTAATGGGGTCTTTTGCCCGGTCTTTAAATCTGGATAAAGTGTCTCGATTGCCGAGATGGCTCGCAGACAGGCAGGTAAAATCTGAAACAGCACAGTTGAGTACCGGGTTATGGTGAATACAGCCCCAGCACGCGAGTCGATTAAGCGAATGACTTATTTTTCAGATTTCACCCCAGAGGCGATTACAGGCGATCGCATTCTGGCCGCCATTGACGTTGGCACCAACTCCATCCATATGGTGGTGGTCAAAATTCAGCCCGACTTACCCGCGTTTAGCATCATTGATCGAGAGAAAGAGACCGTTCGCCTGGGCAACTTCGACGAAAGCACTAAGGAACTAACTCAGGAGGCGATTGATCGCGCGGTCGCCGCCCTGAGGCGTTGCTGCGACATTGCCGCTAGCCTGCAAGCCGAAGAGATCATTGCCGTAGCTACCAGTGCCGTGCGTGAGGCCAGTAATGGTCAGGCATTTATTGAACGGGTTTATCAGGAGGTTGGTCTGGTGGTTAACCTCATTTCTGGCACTGAAGAAGCCCGCCGCATTTACCTGGGTGTGCTGTCCGGCATGGAGTTTAACGGCCAGCCCCACGCCATTATTGACATTGGTGGCGGTTCTACAGAGTTGGTTCTGGGCACGGGCGAACCCCATCGCTATTTGAGTAGCACCAAGGTCGGAGCCGTGCGCTTGACGGCTCAGTTTATTACTTCTAACCCGATCAGCGACCTTGAGTTCACAGCGCTACGGGCCTACGTGCGGGGGATGCTAGAACTGCCGGTGCGAGAACTCAGGCAGCAGTTGGCCCCCAACGAACCGATGCGCCTGATCGGTACCTCCGGCACAATTGAGTGCCTGGCGGCGTTGACGGCCTATAAACGGCTAAACCTGGTACCAGAGCCCCTGAATGGCTACCAAATCACCTACGAGGATCTGTCAAAGCTGGTCGAAGAACTGCGACGAGCCACTTTTACTGAGCGCCTGGCCATGCCGGAGATGTCGCCGCGGCGGGCCGAGATTATTGTGGCTGGGGCGGTAATTTTGCATGAAGCGATGGGACTGCTCAACGCCAACAGCATCACCATCTGTGAGCGGGCTTTGCGGGAAGGGGTAGTCGTTGACTGGATGCTGACCCACAGCCTGATTGAAGACCGCATGCAGTACCAGAAGTCGGTGCGCCAGCGGCACGTGCTTAAAACCGCCCACAAGTATAAAGTGCTGCTCGACCGTTCAGAACGAGTTGCCCGGTTTGCCATGAATCTGTTTGAACAAACCCACGGTAGCCTGCACACCTGGGGCACCCTGGAGCAAGAGTTGCTGTGGGCTGCGGCGATTTTGCATAACTGTGGTCATTTTGTTAGTCACTCGAATCATCACAAGCATTCCTACTATTTGATTCGGAATGGTGAGCTGTTGGGCTATACCGAAACTGAGCTAGAAGTGATTGCCAATATTGCCCGTTACCACCGTCGCAGCGGGCCAAAAAAGAAACATGAAAACTTTCGCAATTTGCCGACCCGCTACCATCGCCAAATGGTCACTCAATTGAGCGCCCTGCTACGCATAGCCGTGGCGCTAGACCGACGGGGCATTGGTGCCGTTAACAGTATTCACTGCTATTTTGATGCCGAGGCCCATGTACTGCATTTAAATGTTGTTCCTAGCCATGCCGGGGAGGGCTGCGCCTCAGAGTTGTGGAACTTAAGCTACAAAAAGGAGTATTTTGAACAGGTATTTGAGGCTAAGCTAGAAGCTCGGCTCGTCAGTTGATTTCTCGTCAGTTGATTTAAGGAGTAGCCTGTGCCGCAGTCTGCATCGCAAATTCAAGTCATCGCTGGAACCGGCATTCCGCTAGTCGGTAATGACATTGATACTGATCGCATCATCCCCGCCCGTTTTCTTAAGTGCATCACCTTTGACGGTTTAGGTGAACAGGTGTTTGCGGATGATCGAGCCGCGCTAGAAGGGCATCATCCCTTTGACCAACCTCAATACAGGGGGGCGTCTATTTTGGTGGTCAACCGCAACTTTGGCTGTGGTTCATCTCGCGAGCATGCCCCTCAGGCGATTGTTCGCTGGGGCATTCAAGCCCTGGTGGGAGAAAGCTTTGCTGAGATTTTTTTCGGCAACTGTGTGGCCATTGGCATCCCCTGCTTAACGGCCACCACCGAGGTGGTAACAGAATTACAGGCGGCCCTAATAGCCAACCCCAGTAGCCCATTTACAGTAGCTTTGGATAAGCTACAGGTGCAATTTGGGGAGGTAACTCGGCCAATTTCTATGCCTGCAGGGGCGCGTCAAGCCCTTTTGTCGGGTAGTTGGGATGCCTGTGGCCAATTGGTGGCCAATGCGCCAGCTATTCAAGCCACGGCGGCTAAGCTAGCCTATTTAGCCTGGTAATCAACGCAGTTATCCATCACGATTCCCATAGATTTGCAAAGCCTGTGTTGCATAGGGTCTGCAACTAGGAATTCTCTAGAAAGCTCTCCTGAACGTGCGGGAATGCAATCGCCATGGTGTCAACGGCTCCCCTTGCTCTAGCCCCCCAGTCCATACTTAGAGAACTCTACCTGTCTCGCGCAGCGCCAGATATTCTCAGCCAAACGGTGTGCCGATTAGCGCCGATAGCTTTTATCGGGTTGGAGTCGTCGGCTGTATCAACGGCTCTGGAGCAACTGATTGAGATCATCATGCAGCTACGAATGCCTACCCTGGGTCGGCCCATGGAGGCGACCCTCAGCCCTCAAGCCCTGGCTCCCTACGTTAGCGAAGAAGTTGGAGAGCTGCTCGACAGCCTTGATGCCTGGCAAACCCGCCAGCCTAGCCTGGAGGCATTAGGCTCTGCTGATGTAACCGTGTCGGTGCCCTCTCTCATTCCTCATCTGTTGTGGGTGTTGGCGAGCAGTAGCTACGAAATCATGCACCTGATTGAGGGGGGAAGAGCCAAGCTTTACCATGAGGATGGCTCCGTTGCGGTGCGGGTGATTCGGCTGGTGCCGGTGCTACAACTGACCACGGATAGCGGCAGCTATGCACTAGATCTGGTGACTCAAGCGAACCCGTTGCCAGCTTTGTACCTGCCCAGCACCACCTCCCTACGCCTAGTGGAGAATGACCTGGATAGCCAGCCAATACCCGTCGGGGATTGGCTGGCCCACATTCTGGCACTGACTCGCCAAACCCAACCCGTGTTGCACGAGCTATTGGCTGTAGGCCGCCAAGTTGAGGCGCTGATCCCTTTCCAGCCCTGGCAGACTGGCACGCTATGTTTGCGACTTTACCTAGCTGATACGGGTTTAGGCGAACAACCCACAGTTCCCTGGCCTGTTAATGAGTTACCTGATGGGTTACCTGATGAGTCGCCGTCAGTGTTCACCCTCGACGACTTTGCCAACACCCTGGTCGCTTCCTGTGAGTCTGAGGCTACCAGCATCCTAGGCCATTGGCTCACCTTTACCGATGAAAGCTGGCTTCATCGCTTACTGAGCAGCTATGCGCAACAGGTGGTGCGCCAGGGGCTGCCGCAGCGGCTGAACGCGCCCCAGATAGCGCCTGATCGAGAGGCCGATCGAGAACTAGACTACGTAACTCTGGCCTACGAAGCGGTCAGCCTGGTCCACGGGCCTAAGGGCTTGTTTAAGCATACGTTTGTGCATGAGCCTGCCCTCATTGCCGATATTTGGCCCCGCCTCCGCTGGTGTTTGGCCCAAAGTTCAGAGCGAATTATGCAGTTAATGGGTGGACTACAGGCTCAGGTGCTCTGCCCAGGACGCGGCTGGCAGCCAGGAACGCTGTATTTATGCTCTTTTATGCATCTAACTACCTCTGCCCAGACCTGGCTGATTGACCTTGGCAACGGCAACCTGATGCTCACTGAGCCTCCAGCCCTACCCGCCGCTGCTGTACTTGAGATCACCGACACCAGTACCTGGGCTAGTCATCAAACCATTGCGGATCTAGAGACTTTAGTAAGTCAGGATCTAACCCGGCATACTCCGGCAATCGTAGCCCTTTGCCAGGGTACAACCGTCAACCTGCACTGCTTAGACACTAAGGATGGCTATCAGGATGCCAGGCTTAGTTTGAAGTGGTGTTTTACCTGGGTCTAGGGTGGCAGCGAAGGGTTGTTGAAGGCCCAGGGTATTGGTTCTGATCAGGGATAGGTTTGGCTGGATTGTGCCATCAGGTGGGCGGAGGAAAGTAATCCCTCAGGGCGACGACCTCTAAGCCAGTAGGTCTCCATCTCGCCTCGCCCTTTGACGGAAATATAACCCCGTTTGTCGAGCTGGTAGGTGGCTTTGAGGCGCTCGTAGGTGGCCGTTGTCACCTGAATTAGACCGGGCTCGCTGGAAGCCTCCATGCGGCTGGCCACGTTGACGGCATCGCCCCAGAGGTCATAGATAAACTTTTTGGTACCAATCACGCCAGCCACAACTACCCCAGTGTTAATGCCGATGCGAATGTTCAGGGGTTCTCCTGACTCGGCCTGCAAGGAAGCGGTAACCTGTTGCATAGCCAAGGCCATTTCGGCGATCGCCTCAGCATGGTCATCCCGTGGGGTGGGTAGGCCCGCCGCCACCATGTAGGCATCGCCAATGGTCTTAATTTTCTCTAGCCCAAGCTGTTCAGCCAAACTGTCAAAAGCCGAGAAAATCTGGTTCAGCAGCGCCACCAGATTAATCGGCGAAAGACGATTAGCCAGATGCGTAAAGCCAACAATATCGGCAAACAGAATCGTCACTTCATCAAAGTGCTGGGGGATAGAGGCCTTGGTCTGCAAAAGCTCATCGGCAATGGGCGCAGGCAGAATATTGAGTAAAAGCTGCTCGGCCTTTTGTTGTTCTTCGGCTAGTTTTTGGTGGCTAATTTGTAGTTCTCCCAGCATGTCGTTAATTTGGTGGCTGAGCTGGCTGAGTTCGTCGTTACCCTCGCCGCTGACTCGCTGGGTCAGGTCGTTGGAGCGACCAATGTGCTGTACGGCCATACTTAACCGCAGCAGCCGCTTGAGAATGGCTCGGTCGAGCAGTAGCAGAATGCTAGCTGTAAATACCAGGCATGATCCCAGTAGAGCAATGCCAAGATAGAACAAGCTTATTTGCCCCTGGCGATAGATATCCCTGGATAGCCTCACTTGCAGTAGGGCCTGGGGCTGTCCGTAGAGGTCTCGCCATAGGGCATAGCTAGCCAGGGCTGTGGCCGACTGAGGCCGAATCAACATAGCCGATTTGCTATCTTGCCCCTGAGCCGTGAGGGTTTCCACAACGGGCGCAAGCTCCTTTGGCATAGTCTGCGCCGTTAGAGAATGAATTTGTAGATTAAGCCGGGTGCGCTGGGCCAAGGTTTCAGTCACCGATGCATCTAAATAACGCCCCATTAGTAAGGCTCCCTTAGCTGGCCCGGTGGCATCGCTGCGAAGAATGGGTTCTACAATCACCAGTAGGAGCTTATCCTTCACTGGAATCAGCCCCTGGTGGTGGTAGGCCAGGTGAGGAAACTGCATTAACGGACTTTGTGGCGTGAGCTGCCGCCGTAAATCCGCCGGAATTGGAATGGATGCTTCGGCCTCCTGGTCGTAGCCGCCGCCGTATATTATTTCCCCATCTCGGTTAATGAAAATAATGAAGTTCAGGCCCAGGCTTTCAAAGGCGCTTTCATGCAAATTAGAGATGACAAAGCAGGGTTTTTATCTTCAATAAAGGCAAAGCTGTCATTCCAGGCCGCCCAGTCCTGGGTTAGGCTCTGCATTTGCTGGAGATCTCCGGTCAACACTTCCTCTACACGCTGAAGATTGCGCTGGGCATCCTGGTGCTCTAACTGCAGATAGCTGCGCTGCAAAATAGTAGCCAGGCTGCCATATAAGAGAATGACTAACCCTAACAGAGGCAGGGTTGTTAGCAACAGAGTTTTCTGGCGTAGGTTCATGGTGAGATACCAAACAAAGGGCAGTAACCCTGGTTGGGGCGAGGGGTCACTCCCCTCACCATAGTGGTAGAGTGCCCAGCTCTGCGCCACTGGGCCATGAGCCTTACTATTGCTTTGAAATCAATCTAAGTTTTTTGATGGAATTTGTTGTCGGTCGTCCAACTAGCGTTATTAAACTTTAGAAACCTTGAGGTTAAGCCTAGCTTCTAAAGCCACAAAAGTAGAGCCCAGGATCTTCTAAAAAATCCCAGACTCTAACAAAAGCAGACTTTTAGACTGGAGCAGGCCTATTCCCCTCAAGGCCGCTAGTTCAGCAAAAACCTAACCTAACAGGATCTTACTAGCCGCGCTGACACCAGCACCGGGCGTGAACTCGTTGTAGCCAAGGTGAGTCAGGGTGGCTTCCAGGGAGGCGATGGCCGATAGGATATCGCGATCGCAGACAAACCCCAGGTGCCCAATACGGAAAATTTTGCCCTTCAGGTGGTCTTGGCCGCCAGCCAGGGCAATGTCAAACCGCTTTTTCATCACCGAACGCACCTCTTCAGCATCTACCTGCTGTGGCATCACCGCCGTAATAGCGGGGCTAGCGCAGGTATCGGCCCCAAACAAAGGCAGGTTGAGGGCGGTAATGGCCGCGCGCACAGCCTGCTGTTCGCGTTTGTGGCGGGCAAAAATAGACTCCAGCCCTTCCCGCTTCAGCATTTGCAGGGCGGCCTGCAGCGCAAAAAGAGGTTGACCGGCGGGGTAAAGGGCGTTGTATTTTTGGCCCCGTCCTTCCGGTACAAGCCCAAATCTAGATAGAACTTGGGCAGGTTGGCGGTTTCGTAGGCAGTCCAGGCTTTTTCGTTAACGCTAACAAAGGCCAGCCCCGGCGGGATCATGTACCCCTTTTGAGAGCCCGATGCCACCACATCCAGGCCCCACTCATCTACTGGCACCGAGCAAGCCCCCAGGCTGGTCACGGCATCCACAATAATCAGCGCCCCATGAGCCTTCACGTAGGCGTTGATGGTTTCCAGGTCGTTCAGGATGCCGGTAGAGGTTTCGCTATGGGTGATGATGACCGCTTTGATTTGCTTGTCGGTATCGGCCTCTAGCGCCGCCTTAAAGTCTTCCGGATTCAGCGGTTTGCCCCACTCAGCGGTAATTTCGTGGGTATCTAGCCCGTAGGCACGGGCTACCTTGCCCCAGCGTTCGCCAAACTTGCCGTTGTTGCCCACCAGCACCTTGTCGCCCTGGCGCAAAAAGTTGATAATGCCCGCTTCCATTGCCCCCGTGCCGCTAGAGGCCAAAATCAGCACATCATTTTGGGTCTGGTGCAGCCACTTGAGGTTTTCCGTGACCTCTGCCATTAAAGCGCTAAACTCACTGCTGCGGTGCCCCATCGGATGCTTACCCATCGCCAGCAACACTTGCTCTGGCACAGGAGTCGGCCCCGGAATCATCAGCATTAGTTTGTTATCCATGCCTTGTCACCCGTTCTGCTTCTGAGGTTAACGTGAGCTATCAGCTTACCAACATCCCAGAGCGATCGCGGAAATTTTCGGGGTGTTGTAAGAAGTGTCATGGGATCAGAACGTGGCCCCCTGGCGGCGTTGATATTTTGGATTGGGGATTGAGTGTTGCCGGGGTCAGTTAACGCTGAGGCTTATATCTCAAGGCGCTTCTCGTAGGTGACGTAGCTCTCCTTGACCTGAAATCCGGCAGATTCGTAGAGGCTCTGGGCCTGGTTAGGATTTTGGCTATCTACCCCCAACAGAGCGGTATCCAGCCCAGCCGCCTGGAGCTGGTGCAGTCCTTGAAGCAGCATAGACCGGGCTAACCCCTGGCGACGATAGCCCCGGCGGGTGCCGAGAATGTTAATCCACCCTTCTTGACGATGTTTACGGGCGTTGTCTTCGTGGGGGATATGCGCCCCGCAGAAAGCGGCCAGAGTGCCATCGGCGGCTACGGCCACCCAGTCTAGCTCTGGCTGGTAGGTGGGGTAGGTGAGGCGATACTGGCGATCGACCAGGGTCATCGGCGAAAAGTTCCAGTGATCCACAAAGGACTCGTTGAACATGTCTACCCAGGCTTGGGCCTCGCCGGCCCCCGTGGGGCGAGCGCTAAAGCCCTCAGGGAACTGCGGCGAGGGGATGGGGTCGGCCAGGGCACGGCGCATATCGTGGAACAGCGCACCGGCTGGTAGCCCTGGGCTTCGTAGAGGTCGCAGTAGTAGGGGCGATCTCGCCTCACCCCGGCGCAGAGGCGGGCAGGTTGCTGGGCCGCCCTGGCCTTCGCTAGAACCTGCTGCTCGCTCCAGGTTAGTAGCTCGATTTCTAATACCCCAGTTCGATAGTCGGGGTGGACGCGAACGCCAAGCCAGGCTTCCAGATCGGCGCTGGCCTCGGTGGGGTCGTCAATCCACAAACTAGCTACCCCCACCAGTTGGCCGTTAGGGGTTTCCCAAAGCTGGCGATATTGCACGCCACCGGGCGGTGGGTTGTCCAGACGGCGCTGGAGGTCGATTAAGGAAGGCGTATGGTCGAACTGATCGACCGCTTCGCACTGCTCGTAAAACGTCACAATGGCGGGTAAATCGCTGGGGCCAGCGGCGGCGCGTGAGCGGGTAGATGACAAGAGCTGATGGGGCATAGGGCGCAGAAAAAGCTGGGACTATCCGTAACTACACGGGCCAACCCTAGATTCCTGATTAAGCGCCACCCTTAACCTACCCTTACGGTTTGTCCCCTAAGTTGAGTTAGGAACTTATCCTGGGGTTGCACCTGGTTGATCTCGGAGCAAATTTAGACCCTTATGAGTATTCAAACCATTTCTACTCAGCCCTATACCGACCAAAAGCCGGGTACTTCCGGTTTGCGGAAGAAAGTTAGGGTATTTCAGCAGCCTAACTTTCTGGAAAATTTTATCCAGTCGATTTTTAACAGCCTGGAAGGCTATCAAAACCAGACCCTGGTGGTGGGTGGCGATGGCCGCTACTACAATCGCGAAGCGATTCAGATCATCCTTAAAATGGCCGCCGCTAACGGCTTTGGCCGGGTACTGGTGGGACTAGATGGCATTCTGTCTACCCCGGCGGCCTCCTGCGTGATTCGCAAAAACGATGCCTTTGGCGGCATTATCCTCTCCGCCAGCCACAATCCCGGTGGGCCAGAGGAAGATTTTGGCGTCAAGTACAACATCAGCAACGGTGGGCCGGCCCCTGCCAACATTACCGACGCTATTTTTGCCGCTAGCCAAACCATCACCGAGTACAAACTTCTAGATGTCTCGGATATTGACCTCAGCCGAGTGGCCAGCCACAGCCTGGGCCACATGACCGTCGATGTGATCGACTCGGTGACGGACTACGGGGCGCTGATGGAAACCCTGTTTGACTTTGGCCAAATCAAACAGTTGCTCTCTGGCGGCCAGTTTCGGTTTTGTATGGATCCCCTCCATGCGGTGACTGGCCCCTACGCCACGGCGATTTTTGAGCGGCGGCTGAATGCTCCGGCGGGTACCGTGGTCAACGGTGTGCCGCTGGAAGACTTTGGCGGTGGCCACCCCGACCCCAACCTGGTCTACGCCCACGACCTGGTAGAAATCATGTTTGGGGAGGATGCACCCGACTTTGGGGCGGCCTCGGATGGGGATGGCGATCGCAACATGGTGCTAGGCAAAAATTTCTTTGTTACCCCCAGCGACAGCCTGGCTATTCTGGCCGCTAATGCCACCCTGGTGCCCGGTTACCGCGGCGGGCTAGCGGGAATTGCCCGCTCCATGCCCACCAGTCAGGCGCCGGATCGGGTGGCGGAAAAGCTGGGTATCGACTGCTACGAAACCCCCACCGGTTGGAAGTTCTTCGGCAATTTGCTGGATGCCGATAAAGCCACCCTCTGCGGTGAAGAGAGCTTTGGCACGGGCTCCAACCACATCCGCGAAAAGGATGGCCTCTGGGCGGTGCTGTTCTGGCTGAATATTCTGGCGGTCAAGCAGCAGTCCGTAGAGGACATCGTGCGGGAGCACTGGCGCACCTACGGGCGCAACTATTACTCTCGCCACGACTACGAAGGGGTAGAAAGCGACCGGGCCAATACCCTGATTACTAATCTGCGCCAGGGACTCAGCGCCATGCCTAGCAAGACCTTCGGCTCCTACACCGTGGACTATGCCGATGATTTTGCCTACACCGACCCCGTAGACGGCAGTGTGGCCGAGCAGCAGGGGATTCGCATCGGCTTTACCGATGGTTCGCGGATTGTGTTTCGCCTGTCGGGCACGGGTACCTCTGGGGCCACCCTGCGGCTGTATGTGGAGAGCTACGAACCCGACCCGGCTAAGCACGACCAGGACACCCAGGTCGCTCTGGCGGATCTGATTTCCCTTGCCGACGAGATTGCCCAGATTAAGGTGCTCACCGGGCGCGACCAACCCACGGTGATTACCTAGGGCGGCGCGGCCTAGATTCCTGGGTTCTCTGGCCTGATGACGGCCTTGCAGTACCTCTCAAGGCAGAACCCAGGGATCTGTACCGACGGTCTAGGCCACCGAACGCCGAGGCGCTTGCGGTCAGACTTTTTCTTGTAGCCAATGGCTTGGGCTTCGTCGCTGTCAGACCCGTAAACCCCCCGCACCAGTTCTTTCATCGCCAGGATCTGGGTGCGGAATTTCCACTCGGCGAGGCGAGCCTTATCGGCGACGGCTTTGGCTCGCACCATGATTTCAGATTCTTCTTCCTGGGCGGCAACCATTTCAGCGTAGCAGCCCTGGAGCCCGGCCAGGGTGGTTTCTGGGCGACCGGAGGTGTATTGCTCGATCATGCGAAGACCGCGCAGAGAGTGAATATCCTGGTCGAGGTAGAGGGGCCGCAAACGGCGGCTGGTATCGATACTGGGCATGGGTAGCGTACTCCTTGATGACAATACAGGCAGCGATAAAAAATGAGTTAGCCGCCAGTCTAGGGAGGCTCACCCGGCGCTTAGCGCAATGTGCCCGACGCCCTAACCCAACCAGAAAAAATCCCGACGCTTTACAGAAGCCATAAAAACAAGCACGGCTGAATGAAGCGGCGATGATGGTGAAGCATCACCATCCATGTACTTGCTTCACGATGGCAAGTACTTGCCTCACGATGGCAAGTACTTGCCTCACGATGGGCTGTACTTGCTTTGCGATGGGCTGTACCTACCTCCCGATCTCCCGAAGTGTGCATAGCGTCAAAGACGCGGCTCCGCCTATGCAAAGCAATGCACCAGCAGACGTAGGGTGTCCCTATGCTGGAATCGAGCCATCCATAGAGAGACTTTAGATGAAGACATCATGTCATGTCTTCATTGACCTAGCTGGAAAATCTTACGGCTGACTATCGATCACCGCCGATTCTTAGGGTGTGGCAACCGAGCTAAACAGTACGCCCTTCGCTGCGCCAAACACTTCTTCTAAAAACAATGGAATTTAGCCTCGTGAGCGCGCGCTTCGACCTTCTGTTTCAATCCAGACGCTATCCTGCGGTTTCGATTAGCAAGGTTGGTTTCCTCGCTGGGGTCTTGGGCTAAGTTGAAGAGTTCGACCTGGGATGGCAACGTCACTTACCAAACCAGTTTCCAATCTCCCTCACGGATAGCCGTCCGAAATGGCTCAATGCCATAAACAATTTCATCTCGTTTAGGAATTTACCCTCCCGTTAGAGAAGCGATAGCTTTCGATAATTCCACCGGAAACAGCACCACCGTATTGGAAGGGCTCGCTCCTAACCCATCGATGCTTTGCAGCGTGCGCAATTCCAGGGCAATGGGGTTGCGCTCCATGATGGCGGCGGCCTGAGCTAAACTTTCAGCGGCCAGGCGATCGCCATCGGCCTTGGTAATGGTGGCCCGTTTTCGCGTTCTGCCGAAGCCTGGCGAGACATCATCCGCTTCAAATCCTCTGGTAGTTCAATGTCTTGCAGGCGAATGGAGTCGATGTGCAAACCCCACTCTTGCACCTGGGCTTCCACAATTGAGCCAATTTGGGTTTGAATTTGCTCCCGCTCCGACAGCAACTCATCCAACGATAAACCGCCCACCACATCGCGCAGAGCGGCCTGGGCATACTGCGACACCGCAAAGCGAAAGTCTTGAATCGACGCTACCGCCTTCTCCGCATCATTGACCTGGAAGAACAGGGCACTGTCGATTTCGGCGGGCACATTGTCGCGGGTAATTACCTTTTGGCGAGGAATATTTAGCACCAGGGTGCGAGTGTCAATAAACCGCACCGCCTCAATGATTGGCACCACGTAGAATAGGCCAGGGCCGCGCACATCCTGGAGCTTGCCTAACTGCAAAATTACGCCCCGCTCCCATTCTGCCGCTACCCTAACGCCGCTGACCACAATGCTCCACAACACGGCTGTAATAGCGCCGCCAATTAAGCCCACCGTACGCTGACGAGCCGGTAGTCCCAAAAGCAGCAACCCAAACAGCATAAGCATGGGTACTAAAAAGATTACCTGTCGCAGGCCACGCCCTAGAGAAATGTGGCCTTCCGTGGGTTTTGCGTAGACTCTGCCAGAGTTAGTTGAGGAGGAACCATCTGTCATCGAACCTGCTCCAGATAGCGGATGCCTTCAGGCTACCTAACCGAAGAAAGGACGGTAGCCTGAGCTTAGTAAAGCTATAGCAACTGTAATAAAGAGGGTTTGGCCAAGTGGTGCCACAGGACGGGTAGACAAGCCCTACAGATCGCTTCCACATGGCGATGGTCGGTACCACAACAGCCGCCCAGCACCGTGAAATGGGGAAAGCGCTCCCGTAGTTGGCGATACTGCCGACCCAGTTCCTCTGGGTTGCCATCGTCAAGGGCTTCCGACTCATTTAGCTCTGTATGGCTTTTAGTGGAAGCGTTAGCACGAATGCCGCGAATGCGCTTTACCCAGGCGGCATCAGCGGTTAGGACTGCGGCGAAGTGACTGGGATGGGCGCAGTTGATCATGTAGTAGGCGGGGCCGGAATGGGTCATGGCATCCACCTGCATAATGGCTTCTGCCAAGGGTTGACCAGTGGGCAACCGACCATCGGTTTCCACTGTAAAGGAAATCACCAACGGCATTCCAGCCTGTTGAGCGGCCTGGGTAATGCCAATCGCCTCCTCTACATAGTTCATGGTCATGGCCGTTACCAGGTCAACTTCCGCATCCCGAAACACCTCAATCTGCATTCGATGATAGTCGGTCGCTTCGCCAACCGTCATCGCCTCGGTGGGAATATAGCCATCTCCCCGTGGCCCCAGGCAACCGCTAATGACCATCGGGCTTTGCGCCGTTTCGTAGGTTTTGCGAATCCCATGCAGCAGAGCAATGGCCTGGTGATTGATAGTGGCTAGGGTCGGGTTAGCATAGCCTAATTTTGCGCCCCAGGCAGGGTTAGCCCGCCAGGTTGCACTTTCTAGAATCAACCCTACCTGGTTTTCTACGGCAATGTTGGCATAGGTTTCAAAGTAGGTTTTCAACGCCTGATAACCAGCTTCATATCTAAACAGATCGAAGGCTGCAAACTCTGGTAAATCAAACCCTTCTTGAAATAACAGCGTGGTTTCTAAGCCTCCGTCAGTGAGGAATAAATTGTTCGGCAACTGGGGCAGACTATGTCGATATTTTGCCATTGGTTTTCTCCTAATGGTTGAAAGAATTTTTAGACAAGCAATTAGCTGTCGATAAAAACAGATTTAGGCTGCTACAGGATCACAAACGGACTTAAAAAAAGTATTTAATGGCTCTAGAAGGCGCTGATTTTTTGGGTTGGTGGACTCCAATAAACCAACTTGGCTGACATAACAGGTATTCCACAAATCTGAGGATTCATAGACTAGATTGTGCAACAGAGTTAGATAAGGAGTTTGCTCATGTTGCAGTGGTTGAACAGAGGTCGCCATTGCTCGGAGTTGTTGAAATCGCTGCATGGCACTACAGCAGAGTCGCACATAGTAAGTCGCTCTTAAGGAAAAGGAAGATCGACCATCATGAGTTTTTGCTGAGCATACCTGAGCTGGCGATAATGATAAATTGATAGGCGATATGGGCAGTGCACATGGGGTTCTCCTTAGCGAAATCGGCGGTTATCCAACCAAGTCATGATGTCGAGTTCTGAATCAAACCAGTGGGACTTTTGCTCGTAGGGGTCATAGACTTGCCAACAGAGTTGGTCGTCGTTATCTCTGGCCTTCATGACCCTGGGCGCATCTTTTTTAGCTGATCTTCGACTCAAGGCTTGGGCTAATTTGGTAATTAAGTTGCGTGCCGCTATAGAGTTTTTCAAACACTCTTGAGGGTCTACTTCCCCAGCTGTAATGGGATCCTGAGAAGCTTCATTAATACGTTGTTGAGGTGGATGATTAAATTTCAGAGCATGGGTATCCATGACGATTTTCCTTTGCAATATAAACTAAGAACTCGCAACACTGATTCCAGGAACTAGGCGGGTTTGGAAAAAGAATTCGCTGTAATCCGCCAGTTGGTCAAGGCCCAGAAGATTTAGGATGATCTCAAGCAATATCCAAACTGCAATTTTGGTGATTAGGGTTTTCCATTGCATCTGCATTGAGGTCACCTCCGGGCCTTGTTCTGGTATGGGCGGTGAGTAACTCCTGGTTCTACGAATTACGAATAAGGAGTGGGTATAGGCAATTCCTGGTTAAGCACCCAGTTGCCAACATCGCGCAATTTGAAATCCACAGAATCATGGAGCGTAAAGGTACGTAGATCGCGCCAGTAACGATCAAACCCGTAGGTTGCGGAGGTGGCGCGTGACCCCATTACTTCAAATATACGACTGGTAATTTCCAGGCCAACTTTAGTAATAAAGGCCTTGGCTGCAAAGACAGGAATAGCCGCTTCACCCCGCTCTTCAAGGGTCAAGTTTTCTCCTTTTTCCCAAGCGGTTTGAACGGTTTGAGCGGCTCGCTCAGCTAGTGCATTGGCGGCCTGAAACTGCGTCCAAAGATCGCCATAGTGATGCAAAATGTAAGGATCTTGAGTGGCACTCTCAACCCCGGAATTTAACCAGGGGCGAGTCATGGTTTTGGTGTAGCCTTGGGCGGCGGTTAGGGCTCCTTCAGCAATTCCTAAATAAACGTAGGCTTTGGCAAGCTGATTCACCACAAACAGCAGGGTAGAAAAGGCCGTTGCCGGTGGGGGAATGATTTCATGGGCCATGACTCGAACATTGTGGAAGGTAAAACTGCCGCTGGCAGTTCGACGTTGCCCCATGTTGTCCCAATCATCGTTATAAATCACGCCTTCTCGCTCTTTAGGAAGAATGAAGATAATCGGAAATTCAATACCTTCCTGGACAGCGGAGAAAATCCGCAGGTCAGCAATGGCCGCTCCTGTACCGAAGGATTTGGTACCATTGACGCGAAAGTGTTCGCCAGCGGGCTCAATTGTGAGGCGCGTATCGCGGGTATTAAAGGCATTACCCCAAAACAAATGATGTTGAGCAGTAGCACGGCCATAATAATCGGCTTGTTCGGCATTGCCATTGATCAATGGAACCATCGACAGGATGATTTGATTAGAGTAAAGCTGGCCAATCGAACCATCTATCTTGGCGACTTGCTGTACTACTTTTAGCGCCTCAACCCAGTTAGCACCAACACCGCCATAGGCTTCAGGAATCACTAGCGGTAATAGCCCTGATGCTCGCAGGCAATGAACTTCTTCTTCAGGCAGACCAGACTGCTTATCCCTTTGAACAGCACTGCTAGAGAGTTGTTTAATCAAGCTCTCAATATCCAGCTTGTGGACATAGGATTTGCCATTGAGGCGGCTAGATTTTTGAATATCTACAGTAAAGGTAGAAGACATGATGGGGTTCCTTTTTAGATCGGAGGACTTGCTTACAAAGCTTTTCAATAAAAACTTTGAGGCTTGAGTGATGCCCCTCAATCAGGATTCAGAGGCATCACCCAAAAATTGAGCCATCTGCTATTGACATAGGGAAATAGTCACAACCTATTGAGCCGCGTCGATCTCCAGATTTTCACGCCGTAGCTCATCAAAATCAACGGCATCCTTCTCCAGATTTTCCTGACGGAGGCTGTCGAATTTGTTAGCTTTTTCCAGATTTTCCTGGCGCAGTTGGTCGAACTTGCTGGCTTTTTCCAGGTTTTCACGGCGGATTTCATCGAAATCAATCGCATCTTTTTCAAGATTTTCCTGGCGCAGTTGGTCGAAGTCAGTACCCGCATAGGCCATAGGCACCATAGCGGCGGTAGCCATAGCAGCAGTCAACAGAGAAAATGCAAAGCGTTTCATGAATTTAACTCCTGATGAATCAGTGAATGGGTCATAACGCAGAGAAAAGACGCAGCCAATCGCGAGCTACTCCGCCCCGTTAGGGGTTGAAATAGCGCTTGGGGAACTAAAGTTAGTTCTTTCAGCGAGAGTAAAATCTGGTGCTAAATCACAAGCCGCGATTGGCGTTGTCGAGAGAAATTAGAGTTGAAATCCGTCTCTTTTCCTCATAGCTCTAGTGTCGTCGATGGGACAGGTATCGTCGATTAAGGAGAATTCTGATAAAGTTCAGGTATTATTTAGGTTAATCATTAGATTAGATAGATAAACTCGCTGGGATGGATCGATCCCAGCGAGTGATTAGGTGAGGTAGAAGGACTCAGAGTTGGGGCGGATGGGGCTTTCCCAGAGATCCAGCAGGGCCAAGGGGATGTATTCATGGAATTTGAGGCGGCCCTGGATGTTGCGGACGATGCTCTGTTTGAATCGGCAGGGCGGCGCCTGACTCCCGTGGAAACCGCTATTCTGCGGGGAGCCTGGCAGCGGCAAACCTACGAGCACATTGCCAGCGAAGCAGGTTATTCAGACAACTATCTAAAGTTGGATGTGGGGCCAAAGCTCTGGAAGCTGTTATCCGAGGCCTTTGGCGAAAAAGTCACCAAGCCCACCTTTCAGGCGGCGGTAGAACGGCAGTGGCGTCGGCATAGAGGTCGCCAGGATACAGTAGCGCAGAGCCCGCAAACCGTCCACCCCATCCAGGCCGGTCAGCCCCAGGCTGCCCTCTCTGCTGGTACCAGCCTATGGCAGCCGCAAGATCGCACGATTGTGCCCTACGACTCTAAGCCAAGGATGCTGTCAACGTCCTTTGGCCAGTTGGCGCATCAGGTTGAAACGCAGCCTTTAGCAACCTCAACCCAAAGTTCAGGGTTGGCCATTAGCCTGCTGGGAGGGTTTTCTCTGAGGTTCCAGGCTTCGCTAGCGCTGGAACCTAGTAGCAAGAGTACGCAAGCCTTACTAGCGTACCTCGTACTGCACTGTCAGAGGCCTCAGCCTCGGCAGCAGATTGCTTTTCAGCTCTGGCCAGAGTCTACCGATGAGCAGGCACGAGCCAACCTGCGTAAGGAACTGAGTCGGCTTCGTCAGGCTTTGCCAAACCCAGAGAAGTATCTCAAGGTAGACCCTAAGATGCTGCAATGGCTACCCGACAGCCCCTTTACTTTGGATGTAGCTGAGTTTGAAGCCGCTGTTAACCGGGCGGAGCAAGTTACGACGGCGGCGCTTATCCAAGCTGAATTAGAGCCTACCATTGAGTTATATCGAGGGAATTTACTGCCTGGCCTCGATGATGGGTGGATTGTGGCCGAACGGGAGCGGTGCCAACAGGTATACCGACGCGCCTTATTGAGGCTGATTCAGGGTTTGGAGCAACAGCAGGAGTATGCCAAGGCCATTAGTTTTACCCAGCGCCTGGTACATCTGGATGCCCTAGACGAAACCGCCTATGCCCTGCTCATGCGCCTGTACGGATTGCAGGGCGATCGCACCAAAGCGCTGCAAATCTATCACCAGTGCATGGCAATTTTGCAAGACGAGTTAGGTATCGATCCGAGTGTAGCCACCCGCCAGCTTTACGAGCGCCTGCTGCTAGAAACGGAACCCATTGAATCGTCAACAGTTCAGCCGTTGCCACCGCTGCCGCTTCCCCAACCGCCCAACTCGGCTAGGGTACTGCCGCCGTTAATTGGACGTGAGCAGGAGTGGGCCTTAATCGCCAGGTGGGCGGAGGGACTGCTGACCACCGCGACGACGGCACCCGCTGCATCGGTGCTGCTGCTGGTTGGTGAACCCGGCATTGGCAAAACCCGACTGCTAGAGGAGCTACGCATCAAAGCTCAGGCCCATAGTGCCCAGGTGCTTTGGGGACAGGGTTTTATGGCCGAAACCATGCGCCCCTACGGGATCTGGATTGATGCCCTACGCTCGGCTGAGCGGCGGCCTGAGCCAACTCCCTGGCAAACACACCACCCTGGGCAGAGTATTTCTGCCCAACTGGGGTTTTTACTGCCTGAACTGGGGCAGCCAACTCAAGCCCCGCCAGACATCAGCCAGCTCTTTGACGCGGTGGTGCAACTCTTAACGCAGTGGGCCACTCAAGCTCCACTTTTGGTACTGCTGGACGATAGCCAGTGGATGGATGACGCCTCCGCAGCCCTCTTGCACTATGCCCTGCGCCTGTTGCGTCCGCTACCAGTTTGGTTTGCGCTGGCCACTCGGGCGGAAGGATTAGACAGCCATTCAGCCATTGGCCGAGTAATGCAAACCCTGCGGCGGGAGCAACGGTTA
>JAAUUR010000443.1 GCA_012031045.1 Leptolyngbyaceae cyanobacterium SM2_5_2 | reverse complement strand
TTGACGAAGCCTATCGGGTGCTGTCCAATGCGGATCGTCGTCGCGAGTACGACAGCGCGTTTCTGGCCCAGGCCTACAGTGCTGAACTACCCGAAGACGCCCACCCCTTAGGTAGCGGCGGGTTGGGGGTTAGGCCCGATGTGGGAGAGGCGGCGCTGCGATCCCTGGCCACCGAGCCGGGGGCCGGGGAACCCTCCAGTTCTACCATCGAGATTCAGCCTGGGCAGTTTGCTGGAGCCCTGCTGATTTTGCTGGAGCTAGGGGAGTATGAGCAGGTGCTTCAGTTGGGTCGTCCCTACCTGAGCAGTGGTTCGGGCAGTCTGGCCGATGGCCACCTCGGTGATCCCGACGCGGTGCAGGCCGATGTGGTGTTGACCCTGGCCCTGGCCTGTCTGGAATTGGGACGAGAGCACTGGCAGCAGCGCCAATACGAAATGGCCGCCGAATCCTTAGAAACGGGTCATGAGCTGCTGGCGAAGGAAAATCAGTTCCCCACCCTACGGGCAGAAATTCAGGCCGAGCTGTATAAGCTACGCCCCTACCGGATTCTGGAACTGCTAGCCCGCCCCCTCGACCAGACGCGGGAACGCCGCCAGGGGCTAAAGCTGCTAAAAACCATGCTGGAAGACCGGGGCGGCATTGAGGGCAGCGAGGATGACCTCTCTGGGCTGGCCATTGACGATTTTCTCCGCTTTATTCAGCAACTGCGCGATTACCTGACCGCCTCTGAGCAGCAGGAACTATTTGAGCACGAGGCCCGCCGACCGTCGCCCGTGGCCACCTACCTGACGGTCTACGCCCTGCTAGCACGGGGGTTTGCTCGTCATCAACCGGCCCTAATTCAGCGAGCCAAGCAGTTGTTGATGCGTCTGGGCGGTCAGCAAGATGTGCACCTAGAGCAGGCCGTGTGTGCCATGCTGCTGGGCCAAACCGAGGAGGCCAGCCTGGGCCCTGGAGTTGAGCCAGGAATACGAGCCGCTGGCCTACATCCGTGAACATTCTCGCCATTCTCCCGATCTACTGCCAGGGCTCTGCCTCTACACCGAGCGCTGGCTAAAGGATGAGCTGTTTCCCCACTTCCGCGACTTCAAAGACCAGGACACCACCCTCAAGGATTACTTCGCTGATCCCCAGGTTCAGAGCTACCTGGAGTCAATGTCGGCTACCCCAGAGTCTACCTGGGAGGAGTCTCGTCGGTTCTCTTCCGTCGGCGGTGGCGCTCCGTCTAGCGCTTCTCAATTTCCCACCGTTGAGGGGTCACTGCCGGTTGGGGCTCCTTCTATGGTCACCCCGGTAACCCTGGCGGCCAATCGTCGAGCCGGGCTATCTACCCCTAACTCTGGGAAAACCGGCATGCTGGACGGCCGTGCCCCCCAGCCGTAACGGCAATCTACCTCGCTACGGGGGGGGGCAGCCCCCCTCTCTAGACCGCAACGGCAGATACTCCCAGGACTCGGCCTCTACGGCTCGGTTTACCCAGCCAGCCGACCCCGACTTTTTACGAACCCCTTTGAGGTGGATGATGCAGCCCTGGATACGCCGCTCTCCGTTGCCGAGCGGGTGTCTCATCTCTCTCCGGAGGGCCAACTGATGCCCACTACAGCCAGCAGTGAGGCTACCCCAACGGCGGCTATTAGCTCCCCGCGTCGGTCTAGGGGGCAGCCAAGCTCCAAGGCCAATCGAGATACCGTGGCCACTCTGGCCCCAGGACAGGCTTTTCCATCGTCCTCCCAGCGCCTGGGGCGGCGACCCGCTGACCTAGGTGCTCCTCGCTGGGGGCGGCTGGTGCTGGTAGGCAGCATTGGGCTGTTAGGGCTTGGTCTGCTGGGTTTTGCGGCAATGCGCACTGCTGGCTGGGTAGCCAGCACCGTTAACGGCCCCAAGCTGAATGGTCGACCCCTAGATATTAGTGTGACTGAACCAGCGGTAGAGATTCCCAGCGCTCCCACGGCGGATCAACAAATTGGCGTTAATGATGTAGCCCAGGGTGTAATTGAGGAGTGGCTGGCCGTGAAGCGGGCCGCCCTCGGTGAAGACTATCAAGCGGATAAGTTAGAAGAGATCTTGGTCGAGCCTGTGCTCACCCAATGGCGGCGGCGAGCCGAAGCCGCTCCCCAGGAAAACTGGTATTGGGAATACGAGCATAACGTTGAAGTCAAGTCAGTTAACCCTGAAGACCCCACCGCTGACCAACTCCAGGTTACGGCAGTAGTCAGCGAAACCGCCCGATTGTTTGAGTACGGTGTCGAAAACACCAGTGCCTCCTACGATGATGTGCTGACCATGCGCTACGACCTGATTCGTCAGGATGGCCAGTGGTACGTGCAGAATATGAGTAAGCTGCCGAGCGAGAACTAGCCCGTTGCAGGCTCTGGTTAGGGTCGCTCGTCGAGCTTTGGGGGTTATGAAGGAGTACCTAGCAGATTAAGCCTTGTTTGGGTTCGGTTAAGGGCTATCAACTCTTTGACAAGTTCCTCAATTCCTCCGGACGCATAGGCTAAAACTGTGTTTTGATAGAATGCTTGCTGATTGCCGTAGATACCAGAGTTGAATGCCAGAAGATAGTTCGCCAGGTTTTGAGTTACCGTTGCTCCTAAGCAACCTGGCAACCCCAGAGTTGCCTAGCCCAGAGTGCCCCCGTCGGGCGCGCACTCAGATTGATCTGCTGCTGCTAGCCATTGAGGCGCTTGACCTAAGCGGCAGCGAAGCCATGCTGGTGGCGGCCCGTGACCTGGGCCTTGATAGTGTGGTGAAGGGCCGAGTTAATTTGTGGCGGCTACGGAGTACCAACCCCATGCGGCGCTACAGCCAGCGGCGACCGATGGCCCTAGACGAAGCCAAGGCGCTGGTCGCAATTATTGGTAACCTGGCCCGGCGGCTGACTGTGCTGGTGCGGCAACTGCTCACCGGCGGCCAACAACTACGGGAAAAGCAGCTTTCCTTTGACCATCACCTGCGGCTGGCCGACTATTTGGCCCGCTTTCGCACCCATTTCCGCGCCCGCATGAACCCCCGCCGGGCCGGGGTGATTGCCTACAGCACCGATGACAACCTAGATGAACTGGCCATGCAACTGCTAGATCAACTGCTGCTGTGTTCCGGTGTTTTGGGCACCCAACGGCTCTGGAGTAGTTTGTTTGATGGAGAGGTGGTATGACTGTTAAACGTCAATACACCCTGCCCTACTGCAACCTCGCGGTGGAGGGGCTCAGTGCCGATATCAACAACCCCCTGTCGCCCGTGACTCTGTTGATGAATGCGGAGTGTCGGCTGCCAGGCGTTTCTGATATTACCCTGACCGGTGGGCGTGATTTTTTAGACAGCCTGGTGATGGCTGTGAGCCGCTATGGTCAGCAACTCCTGAGCGGTATTCCTCGCCCGACGGCAAGCGCCCAAACCTCGCCTCCCCTGGTGGATTTAAAGCCGGGAGACCAACACTACCATCATTTGATTGTGCGGCAGCAGTCTCTGGAGGAGCCCCCCACCGATACCAATGTCCTGGCGCCGCTGGATATCAAGCTGACGACTGTACAGTTCTATGACCTGATGGAAGCGGTCGATCAACTTCTGGCCGATACCCAAACCCTGCCCGATCTCACGGCTGAGTTTCAGGCCGTGCCCCGGCGGCAGGTAAAACCGGCGGAGCCTGTCACCAAGCGAGCAGCTCCCGCTGCCCTGGGAGCCGCCGCCCTGGCCGCCGCAGGGCTGGCTCTGTTCTTTGTGCCGCCGCCGGAATTCGAGCCGACCCGTCCCGATGGCGAAACGAATGCCCCGGCAGAAACCACTCCGGCCCCTGTGGAATCGGGTACTGAGCCACAGACTGGCCTGGAGGATTCTCCGGCTGCCTCGCCGGAGGCCGCCGAGGCAGAGCAGCCTGCGGTAGAAACCGCCCCTGTAGAGGCCGCCGACCAGCCCAGCACCATTGCTGGGGATGAGAGGCTGGGGATGAGAGGCCTGAGGATGAGAGGCCTGGGGATGAGGCGGTTAACGAGCAGCCAGCCACCAGCGA
>JAAUUR010000442.1 GCA_012031045.1 Leptolyngbyaceae cyanobacterium SM2_5_2 | reverse complement strand
CGCCGAAACTGGCCCCCTCGGCTTTATTCCAGGCATCCTCAGAGCCAATGTATTTATCAGAGTTGGGATCCCGAAAGCTGAGCCGTGCCCGGAAAGCCGTATCCAGCTTCAGCGCCCGCAGGGTGGACTGGATTAAATCCACCACCTTGAGGAACTCATCGTCCAGTTGCTCTGGGGTAACAAACAGGTGGGCATCGTCCTGGGTAAAGCCCCGCACGCGGGTTAGCCCACCCAATTCTCCAGATTGCTCGTAGCGGTAGACGGTGCCAAATTCCGCCAGCCGCATAGGCAGTTCTCGATAGGAGCGCAGGGTGGACTTGAAAATCTGAATGTGGAAGGGGCAGTTCATCGCCTTGAGCACAAAGCCCTCTTCCTCATCGGCCCCCATCATCGGGAACAGGTCGTCCTTGTACTTTTGCCAGTGGCCAGAGAGCTTAAACAGCTCGACCCGACCAATGTGGGGCGTCACCACGGGTTGGTAACCCCGCTTCACCTGCTCTTGCTTCAGAAAGCTTTTCCAGGGTTTCCCGCAGGATGGTGCCCTTGGGCGTCCACAAGGGCAGTCCTGGCCCCACTTCATCGGCAAAAATGAATAACCCCAGCCTCTTTACCCAGCTGCGGTGGTCGCGGCGCTTGGCTTCTTCACGGCGGCGTTTGTATTCCTGAAGCTGCTCTGGGGTTTCCAGGCGGTGCCGTAGATGCGCTGAAGCTGGGCACGCTTCTCGTCGCCGCGCCAGTAGGCTCCAGCCACGCTCTCCAGGTCAAAGGCTTTGGGGTTGAGATCGGCAGTGCTAGCCACGTGGGGACCAGCGCACAAATCCCACCACTCATCGCCCAGGTGGTAGAGGGTAATGGGTTCTTCCAGGTCTTGTAAGATTTCTAGCTTGTAGGGCTCACCCAGCGCTTCAATGCGGCTTTGAGCGTCCTCCCGTGTCACGGTTTCTTGAACAACCGGCAACCCCTTGTTGATAATTTTCACCATCTCTTTCTTGATGGCCTTCAGATCCTGCTCGGTGAAGGGCTCTGGGTTGTCGAAATCGTAGTAAAAGCCGTAGTCAATCCAGGGGCCAATGGTTACCTGAGCCTTGGGGAAAAGCTTTTGCACCGCCATCGCCATCACGTGGGAGAAGGTGTGGCGAATCCGCTTGAGGGTATCTGACTCGCTGGTACGAGGTAGAACCATGGGCAGCCCCCCTGAGGATTGACCGACCGGAGGCTGAGCGGCAGGTGAAACCGACTGTTCAGATTGAGCCATGGGTGCAAACAAGAGATGCAAAACTATAATCTATGTCAAGTGTAGCGAGTAATGACTAATCCTTAAGAGAGGTGATGGGCGGTACGGTTATCCTCCAGCTTGAGGGGGGAAGGCCGAACCCCAAAGCAGAAATGGCGTCACTAAGATGGTACTCAAGTAACGGGCGCTACCCGCTGTTTCAGGCTATAACAGTTCAAGTTAGTAGGGGCACGTTCGGCCAGTCAGCTGGTTGAAACTCCAACGGTATCCTTGTTTTTAGTCTCGTAACTGCAATGTTTGACTGTTCTTCGTCATCTTGTGCTATGCTTGCTTCCTGAAATGCAAGGTAGTCATGAGTGCAAGTTTCAAGTCTGTGCACACGGCCTACTAAGCGAAATTCTGAAGAGCTTTTTTACAGACAATATGGTTGAAGTAATTGCCGACTTAGCTGTCGTTCATCCCATGGTGAAGTTTCAGCGGCAGGTCGAATCTCTCGTCAAAAAGTCCAAAGTTGTGAAGCCCAGTGACCCAATTTGGAAGATTGCTTTCCTGTTCGGGGATGAGTGGGTTCACTGGAAACAAGAGTTAGAGGAGTTTGATTTCTCAACTCAGGATCCCATTGCTGACCTGCTAGCAGTGCAGTCTTGGGAAGAAGATTAGACCGAGACCTATCCTAATCATTAGAAATGGTTGGGTTAGCAGATTACGGCTAGCAGGGCTAACGGGCTAAAACCTGTTTGCTTTTGATGACATTATCCTTTGACGGCAAACAGTGTTGCAGCAGAAATGTGGGCCTTTAACCCGCATTTCTGCTTGTAAACAGTAGTTAGATTACAGCACAGGTTAATAGCACGGTCTATCACCAGGCTCCAGAAAATTGTACGTTTGTCCTTGTTGGGAAACGCGATTCTCTGGAGCTTTTGGTTTTGGGGGCTTTAACTATTGGGAAAGGCTTAAACGGCAATTTCTGTGGGGATGGATTGCTTCGTTTCGTAGTACCGACAGGCCAGATAACCTACGGTATAAATCAATGTAGCATCCGTAGCAATGCCAATAATGGCCCCTACCGCAGGCACCGCTTCCACAAAGCTCAAGCCCGACTTAACCACCCCAGAGGCCGACGATGACAGCAGCCAAATAGCCAGAACTTCGCCACGGCGATCGCTATCTTCCGGTGAGTAGCCATAGATGGTCGCAATGCGGTAAATCATATTGGCTTGCAGGGCGGCTACCGCGCCAATATCCACCAGCGTCAGGGCAAAGGCCACGGGTGGGGCAAAGTTAGTAGCCAGACCTATACCCGCCGCTTTGAGAGCTGTGTCGGCCATCACTCGCTGGGCCAGAGCCCGTTGATTCTCCTGGGGGTAATCCTGCCGGAGAGTATCCACATCCTGGCGCACGGTAGCCACATTCACCTGCCCCAGGGCCGCCAACAGCCACTTCATGCCTGGCAGCACCGTCAGAGCCTGAATGAAGGGCAGAGTAGCGATGGGATTCACAACTCTCCCCACCGTAGCGGTAATGGGCTCCAAGAACGGTTGTAGTGGAGCCACCAGGGCATTACCGGTGGTGGCCGTGATTTCATCCCAAGCTGCAACCACAGCACGCATCACCTGGGTTACGGCGCGAACAGTATCTTGGGCGTCATCTGGAGTTGGGCCAGAAGAATTAGATGCCACAGCTTAACCCTCAAAAATTACGACGGCACAGTTCAACCTGTCAGTCAGTATGAGGTTATCAGAAGTTCACTAATTTTGCCTCGTCCCCTGGCCTGGGAATTAATGGCCCTGGCCGCCTGAATAGAGTGAATATTGAACCCCCGGTAGAGATCGCGGATGAAGTCACAGTCGGAGTTCGATAGCATTACCCGCACCCCTAAACCCGCTAGTTTGGCAAAGACCTCTGCCAGCCGCATCTGATCCTGGGTTGTAAAGCCGTAACGGTTGTAACTCGTAAAGCAACTGGTTGAGCTAATGGGGTGGTAAGGCGGGTCAAAGTAAACAAAATCCTGTGACGACAGCGGCCAATCCAGAACGGTTGTAAAAGAAAACTCATCGAGATCAGTGCCCTGGAGAAGGTTGGATGCGGATTGCAGTAAATCTGGATCGCAGATTGCCGGATTTTTGTAGCGACCTACCGGCACATTAAACTGGCCACGGGAATTTTCTCGGTAGAGGCCGTTGTAGCAGGTTTTGTTTAAGTACAGCAGGCGGGCCGCTCGCGCCACCGGCTCAGTTAACTGATGTTGCTGCCTGACCCAATAGTAGTAGTCAGGGCAATGGTGGCGCTTGTGATGGTCAAGCTCGGCAATTAAGTGCATCGGGCGATCTCGCACACAGCGATACACATTCACCAACTCTGGGTTAATATCCCCCAAGACAGCGTGGCTGGCCCGCTCCACCAAATGAAAAAAAACGCACCGCCTCCCAAAAACGGCTCGTAATAGGTCGCGCAGGAGGCCGGGAAAAACGGCTCATATTGGCTCAGCAAGCGCCCCTTACCCCCCGCCCACTTGAGAAACGGGCGAGCCGTGAGCCGCTGATCGGCAATGGAAACAATACCCCTAGCAGACGACAATACTTAGATACCCAACATTAAGATCGCATGTACTTATTTATTGATGTCCTCCACTATACCAAAGCTCTGCTAAAGCAGCACAATTGATCTCTCATGATCTCTCAGGGTTGAACTCTCAGAAGATAGTTCACCTCCACCGTGCTATGCAGACCATCTCCCCATCTCCTTCCTATCTTCCCTCTCCCCCCCCCTCCCCCCGTCTCCCCTGCCTCC
>JAAUUR010000441.1 GCA_012031045.1 Leptolyngbyaceae cyanobacterium SM2_5_2 | reverse complement strand
CCCATGGCCCCGGTGGATAGCTGGGCAAGCCCCGGTCGTCATCAAAGCGGTAGACGGGATTTCTCTAGATATTTACCCCGATGAAATTGTGGGATTGGTGGGTGAATCGGGCTGCGGCAAAAGCACGCTATCGCGCACAATTCTGCAATTAATAAAACCTACCGCTGGCGGCGTGGAGTTTTGCGGCACTGAGCTAACGCAACTTACCCCATCCGCCATGCGCCAACAGCGCCGACAGTTGCAGATGGTGTTTCAAGATCCCCATGCCTGCCTCAACCCGATGATGACGGTTGGCCAAGGCATTATGGATCCTCTGTTAATTCATAGACTGGCGACCGTTGCCGAGGCCGAAAAACAAGCCCACGACATGCTGGCCCACGTCAGCCTAACTCCCACCAAAGACTTTTTCCACCGTTTGCCTGGCGATCTTTCCGGTGGGCAACAGCAACGGGTTGCCATTGCCCGAGCACTGATTACTAAACCTAAGCTGCTGATCTGCGATGAGCCAGTCAGTATGCTCGATGCTACGGTGCAAACCCAGGTGCTGAATCTGATGCTGGCCCTCAAGCAGGATTTCAACCTCACCTACCTGTTTATTACCCACGATCTTTGGGTGGCACGGTATATGTGCGATCGCATCGCCGTCATGCAGGCGGGCAAAATTGTTGAACTGGCTCCCACCCAGACCTTGTTCGACTCGCCCCAGCATCCCTACACGCAAACCCTGCTACAGGCTATTCCAGCTCTGGCCAGCAGTTGATTTCCCCGCTGGCCGTCTCCTTTAGCTGGGCTAAAGGCGGGTTCTTTGGTAAGCACCAAAATTGGTGGCTATGACCCCAAAGAAACCTGGCCTCTAGCCCAGCGCGGCCCTAGACCAGATCGCCGAGGGGCACATCCAGCAGGCCGGCTACATCGGCCAGATTGAAGGTGTTATTGACATCGCCAATGGGTGTGGTTAGGTCTGCGGTGAGCAGCCCTTCACCAAGGCTAATCAAGCCATCGACACCGGCAAAGAAGTTGGCTCCCTGGTTAGTGAAGTCAACGATGTCAAAGGTGGTGTCAAATACACCCAGGGGGCTATCCACAGTGGCGGTTAACAGGCCATCGGTGATGGTGCCACTGGCCACCAGGTCCTGAACGACCTGCGCCGCGTACTCGCTGGCCAAGGGGCCAAGTTCAATCTCCGTTGAAACAGGCACCGTGACATTACCCACCAGAGGCAGCCCAGAGGCTACCGGCACCTCTGCACTGAGGCTGGCAATGCCATCCAGCAGGGCTAGGGTGCCGCTGATGGAGGAAATCGGGATAGTGACATCCCCTGCCGGCCCCAGGGAAGCCACAATATTACCGGCGTTGAAATCCACAACACCGTTGATGCTGCCGATTACCGGCACCGGGGCCGAAAAGGGATATACAGCATCGTCCCCGAAATCAACATCCGCTGTCAGCAAACCCACCGGCGTGGCCAGGTCGATATTCAGATCGCCACCCGCGACATCGACGGTGCCGCTAATGGGGCCAAGGGGGGTACTGGTCTCGAAGCTAAAGGCCCCATTGGTAAAGGGCACCGTTGCGTCGATGGCGTTGATGGTTTCTAGCACAAAGGTGCTGGCCAGACTAGCGACATCCAGACTTTCTAGGGCTACAGATTCATCTCCAGTCATAACAACGGCATCCAGAATGCCGCCCTGCAAGGTGAAACTACCATCGGTAATGGCCGCTAGCTCAGCCAGTTCGGTGAGCGTAGCTGGGGCGTCAAAAGTACCGGTAATGGTGCTGCCATCGGCTAACACCAGGTTGGCATCAAAGACGCCGCCAGTGATGGTAATCTCGCCAGAGATTTGGTCAATGGTAGAAGCGAAATCAGCCACCAGGTCAGCCAAGCTGGGGCTGAAGGCACCCAAAACACCCAGGGCGCTGGTGGTGCTTAAAAAGGCGGTATCCGGCTCGAAACTTAGGGTAGAGTCGTCGAAATTCAGAATGCCTTGGGCAATGGGAAGAATTGATAATGCGGTAGAAGCCATGGGGAACACCCTCGCTTTCCTATGGTGAACATCGTGGTGGCCAGGTGCCACCGGTTGGTTAGCTGTGCTCCGCCCGCTATTGTGCCACAGGATTTTAAAGGTAGCCAAAAAACATGACTACGGTTAGTTTAAGGATCCAACGTGACAGGCTTTGAGGTTTGACTGAGATAAGCTTGAAGGTCTTGCTGCACCTGTTGGTATAAAGCATCAACCTCGCCCTTCAAACTGACCACCCCGTAGACCTGAACAGGCTCCTGCTCTCGCCCCGCTAGACTATGCTGGCCGTGGTCAACCACAACCACAGCCTCTTTCACCAGGTCATAGAGCGGCTGGGTGATTAGGATATCGGTACCAATCAGCTTGGTTAAGCCCTCAATGCGACTAGCCACGTTGACGGTGTCGCCAATGGCGGTGTATTCCAACCGTTGAACAGAGCCCACATTGCCCACCACCAGTTCGCCATAGCTAATGCCAATGCCGTTGTAGAGGGGAGGTAGCCCCTGAGCCACAAGACCCTGCCGCAGCTCAGCCAGGGCTTGGCGCATAGCCAGAGCGGCCTGGACAGCACCAAGCGCATCCTGCCAGGCTCCCTGGGAGGTAGGGGCACCAAACTCGGCCATCACCGCATCGCCAATGAACTTATCAACCGTGCCCCGCTGCTGAAGGATGGCCGTTACCATCACGTCCAAATAGGTGTTGAGCAGACTGACCGTTTCCTCGGCCCCTAGCTGATAGGATAGGCGGCTGAAACCGCGAATATCTGAAAATAGCACCGCCGCCTGAAACCGCTTGCCAATGGTGAGGCTGGTAAAGTTTTCGGGCTGGTTCAAAATTTCCTGGGCCACCGAGGGGGCCACATAGCGCTCCAGGGTGCGGCGCAATCGTTGTTCTTCTAAACGGTTGCTAATGGCCCCCGTGGCGATGTAGGCAATGCCACCCATGCCCAGGCAGGCTACCGGAATGGCCACCGGCATCAACCGGCCCCGTTGCACCATCAGCAGGTAGGCCACGGCTCCCCAGGTGGCGATCGCCAGCAAAAACCCCACCAGTCGCGGCACGGGTTGAGTGAAGCGGTAGCCCAGTCCCAGCCCAAGGCTACCCAGGGCAATCGCCGTCAGCAGCCCCCGCCAGAGCGGATCGGCCATGCCCTGATTCAGGGTTCGCCCCTCTAATAAGGCCGCCACAGCTTGGGCGTGAATTTCAACCCCGGTCATGGCATCATCCAGGGGCGTTCGCTTGAGGTCTTGGAAGGAGGCGGCGGTCGGCCCAATCAGCACAATTTTGTTAGCAAACTGAGCCTGGTAGCGCGGCCAGTTTGTTGGATCTAAAACCTGCACAAAGGACATCTGCGGAATCGTCCCCGCTGGGCCGTAGAAAAAGAGCTGGTCGCTAGAGGCGGTAGGGGCTGGCTGACTGGCGGCAGACAGAGTGGCCGTCGCAAAGGAGGGTAGAGTGTCGGTAAAGCCGTGGGTTTGGCGCAGGTCGCCAATACTCCGCTCCGGGGAAAATCGAAACTGGCCATCAACATCGGGCTGAAGGTTGATCAGCCCCGTATGGGCCTGGTTAACCAGCAACGGTTCTAACAGACTGGTGAATGCCCCAAAGTCGCTATTGGAGACATCGTAGGCCGCCGCCAGCACGACCCGATCGCCCACCTGATTCAGAGTGGCTTCCAGCGCCGCATCGTCGGCAGGGCCGTAAAGGCTTGGATCCACCAGCAGCACATCCAGAGCCACCGCCTGGGCACCGGCCTCCAGCAGACGCTCAATGGCGATGGCATAGGTCTGCCGTGGCCAGGGCCAGGTTTCCAGGGGCGCTAAAAAGGGATAGCGGGCCGGGTCAGTCCGATACAACTCGCCCTGGCTGAGGGAGTATTCATCGATGGCCAGAATTACAATCTCATTGGGCGGCGGCACTGGCCCCCGCAGCCGTAGCAGAAAGGACTGGGCCGTGCCCCTCAATGCGGACAATCCAGGGAGTGCTGGGAGGCGGTGGCCAATGGCCCCAAAGACGGCACTGCTTACCATGAGGCCG
>JAAUUR010000440.1 GCA_012031045.1 Leptolyngbyaceae cyanobacterium SM2_5_2 | reverse complement strand
TGGTCGCTGGGGCTGGGGGGGCGGTTTCTGGCGGCGGAGCGATGGTTTCTGGTGCAGTGGGCGGGGAGGTGGCAGGCTCTTCTGGGGCTTCAGCGACGCGATCACATCCAGTCAAAGCCAAGCTACCAGCCACTACCAGCCCCAGCCATCTCTGCCAGCGCCCCACCCGCCTTGTCTTGGCTCGCCCTAGAGTAAACATCCTATTCATCCTGGGGTTTGGTTTGGCCACTATGGTTACCTTCCCGTCTACCGCAGAGAGTATATCGTTACTAAACCTCATTATGACGTCTGGGGGAGAAGGCAAAAGGCAAAAGGCAGAAGGCAAAAGGTCTAATCCCACCACCCCAAACCTTAAGCCTTTCTAAATTACCCCCGTTTCCCCGCCTTTAACCGCCATTTTTGCCCCCCTAGGGCATTGAAGTTTTTTGTCTCTGCACTGGATGATGAAAAGTGCCGATAGCCCTTTCGCTGAGTTTCATTATGCAACTAACCCGAATAGCCATCGGAGTGCTTATGCTCCTCGCGCCAACTGTGCTCCAAGCCTGCGGTGGCGGGCAGCCTACGGCGGGTGATGCAGGCTCAGAACCCATGACCGCCGCTGACTCTGCCCCAGAGGCCGAAAAGGGCACGCTGGTGATTCGCGCCAACGGCGAAGATTTTGTCCGTCAGGGCTTCACCTCTAAGGACGGCTGGGTCATCGCCTTCGACCATGTTTATGTCACCCTGGCAGAGGTTACCGCCTCCCAAACGGATCCACCCTTTGACCCAGAGGCTGGCGGTAAGCTGGAGGCCAAGGCTCAGGTATCAGTGCCGGAAGCTAAAGTGGTTGACCTGGCCGAAGGCGATGATGCCGCCGAGCCAATTTTAGTGGCCGAGCTAGATGCCCCCGCCGGACAGTTCAATGCCCTGGCCTGGCAGATGCCGCCTGCCGCCGAGGGGCCATCTCAAGGCCACTCAGTCTGGATGCAGGGCACAGCCACTAAGGACAGCCAGACCATTCCCTTTACCATTCGGGTGACGGAGGAACTGGCCTTCACCTGCGGCGACTTTGTGGGAGACGAGCGCAAGGGGATTTTAGCGGCTGGCGATACGGCTGATCTGGAAGCTACCTTCCACTTTGATCACCTGTTTGGCGATGGCGATGCCCCCGCCGATGATGCTATTAACACAGGTGCATTGGGCTTTGCCCCCCTGGCGGCCCTGGCCAGCAATGGTGAAGTCAATGTCGATAGTGCGGCCCTGGAAGCTAGCCTTTCAGAGGCAGACCATGCCCTGTTTTTAGGCATTCTTCCCAGCCTGGGCCACGTGGGCGAGGGTCACTGCCAAGAAGTTAAGCTGACCTCATGAGATATTGGCTAGGTTTACTTTTAGCAACTCTGGGGGGGATGGCCTGGGCCACGCCTGGATTGTCTCACGGGGTAAGCATTCAACACCAAACCGTGAGCAGTGTTGAAATCCAGGCCAGTTTTGATTCTGGGGAACCTATGAAAGAGGCCCAGGTTGTTGTCTACGCGCCGGATAACCCGACTGAACCCTGGATGAAGGGAACCACAGATGCCGAAGGGCGTTTTGTGTTTACCCCCGATGCGGCCCAGCCCGGCAATTGGGAAGTAGCCGTCAGGCAGGCCGGGCATGGTGAGATTTTGTCAATTCCGGTTGGTGCTGAGCTAGCTTCCGCAGACCCGTCATCCCCCGCTCTAGGCCAGAGTGTGTCTACAAGCTCTGCGCCGGAGCTATCGCCTGTGCAGCGGTGGATTACTATAGGAGCCGTCATCTGGGGGTTTATCGGCACGGCGTTATTTTTTTCTAGAGGCAAACGCTAGTGCATATTCCCGATGGCATTCTACCGGCTCAGGTCTGCGTGGCTGGCTATGCGATTACCGGACTAGCAACCTGGTACTCCCTACGGCAAATTAACCGAAAACCCGACCCCTCCGCCGAGATTCCCAAGGCTTCCCTGCTCACAGCCGCCTTCTTTGTGGCTTCCTCAATTTATATTCCCGTACCGCCTGCAAGCGTGCATTTGATTTTGAATGGCCTGCTGGGCGTGGTGCTGGGCTACTTTGCCTTTCCGGCTATTCTGGTTGGGTTGTTTTTCCAGGCTCTGATCATCGGCCATGGCGGGCTTACCACTTTGGGCGTTAATGCGGCGATGATGGGCATTCCCGCCCTGCTGGCTTACCATATCTTCCAGGCCCGCCATGCCTTTGGCAAGGTGCTAACTGAACCTACCCGCACAGGGCTTTTTGCCTTTTTAGGAGGTGCCTTGGGTTTGGGTATAGCCGCTTTGATTTTTCTGGCCCTGATCATTTTGAACGTTCCCGCTGAAATGGATGCCAACACCGAGCGAGGGGTAATCCTGGGGTTATCGGCTGCCCATGTGCCCCTGATGATTGTGGAGGGAGTATTTACCGCCATGCTGGTGCTGTTTTTGCAGCGGGTTAAGCCCGAATTGCTGGAGGGTTAGGCGCTAATGGGAGCCACTCATCTCGATACCTACGTGCCCGGCGAGTCGATGATTCACCATTGGTCGCCCCAGCTGAAGCTAATTAGCCTGCTGGTGTTGATGTTTGCCTGCGCCACAGTGCAGCACCTGACCCTAATCCCCTGGATGCTGGGCCTGGTGGCGCTACTCTACGGGTTATCGGGTTTGCCACTTTCCTTCTTGCGACAACGCCTGAGCTATCCGGGGCTGTTTATTCTGGCCGTAGTGATTTTGTTGCCGCTCACCGTAGGGGATACCGTCTTGGCACAGTGGGGCTGGTTAACCCTGCGTCAGGAGGGTTTACAGGCTACAGCTCTAATTTTGGGGCGATTTTTAACGATTTTAACGCTAGGGTTTATTTTGCTGGGTACTACCCCATTCTTAACCCTTTTGCAGGCCATGCGCTCCCTGGGGTTGCCTACTATCTTGGCCGATATGACCCTGCTGACCTACCGCTATCTGCACGAAATAGGCGCAATGCTGGCCACCATGCAGCAGGCCATGCGGCTGCGGGGCTTTGGCCAACAGCGGCAGCGGTGGCTGCACGTTAACCGTCAAACCATGCAGCACCTAGCCATGCTAACCGGCAACCTGCTGATTCGCAGCTATAAGCGGTCTGAGCGAGTCTACAAAGCCATGCGGCTGCGGGGCTATGGCTACGGGGCAAAATCAACCCCGGCTCAAGCTCTCCAGGGGCAGACATCTGCCCGGAGTTGGGGGTTAACCTGGGGAGTGCTGGTTTGGGCCGTTGCGTTGATGGCGGCGGAGGCGATGGCACGCGGTGCCCTGACCCAGGCGGCGGCGCTTCGGTGGGGGCTAATTGGGGTTATGCTGGCGGCGGCTGTAGCCATGATGGTAGCAGAAGGAGTGTTACGCCGATGATGGATTCAGTTTCAACCAGTCTCAATTCGGTGAAGATGGCCCAGGGGCAGCGGCCTGTGGTGATCGCTACCCACTCCCTGTCCTTCTCCTATCCTGACCAGCCCGATGTGCTCCGCAACATTTCCCTAACCCTGCATGAAGGGGAGCGCGTCGGCCTGATTGGCCATAACGGCTGCGGCAAAACCACCCTGTTTATGTTGCTCTGCGGAGTGTTAAGGCCCACTGCCGGAGCTATTTTGCTGTTTGGCGAACCGCTACAAGTTGGTCAGTTTCGCCCAGAGGTGGGGCTGCTGTTTCAAGATCCCGACGACCAACTCTTTTCCGTTTCGGTATGGGAAGATATTGCCTTTGGCCCCCAAAATATGGGCCTGCCTCCTGAAGAAGTGGCGGCCCGAGTAGAGCAAGCGGCTGAGATAACCGGTATTACCCATCTGCTCCAGCGGATGCCCCATCACTTGTCTGGGGGAGAAAAGCAAATGGTGGCCATTGCCGGGCTGCTGGCCATGACTCCCAAAATCCTGCTCTGTGACGAACCTACGGCCAGCCTAGATCTACGCACCCGGCGACGGCTGATTCGGTTTATGCAGCACTCCACCGAAACCCTACTGATTGCCTCCCACGACCTAGAGTTTGTGCTAGAAGTGTGCGATCGTGTCTTGCTCATCGATGACGGCGGCATTATGGCCGATGGCAACCCCC
>JAAUUR010000439.1 GCA_012031045.1 Leptolyngbyaceae cyanobacterium SM2_5_2 | reverse complement strand
ACTGAATAGGAGATCGGCTCACTGGCAACCGGTAAGAATTTCCCTCAGGGGCTGCTCCAAGGGAGCTAGATCCGTCAAAATAGAGCCATTAGGTTTACGGTGTGAGTGGCAAGCTATGGGTTTGTACCTTGGTTAACGGGTTAGAAGGTATAGGGTTATGAGTCAACAAGGCAAATTTGTCGGTGGTTTTTTACTGGGCACTCTGGTTGGCGGGGCGCTGGGTGGCGTTGTAGGGGCACTGGCGGCTTCACGCATTCAGGCAGGTCAGCGTTCCAAACCTTTGAGCAAGGGCGATACCAACTTAGCCTTTGGCGAGTTTGACGAGGTTACCGAAGAAAACATGGAAGCCGCTCGCCTGGGCCTGGAGGCTAAAATTGCTCAGCTCAATGAAGCGATTGATGATGTCCGCCAGCAGCTAGGTGGCATCAACGGCCATGCTGACTCGCCCTGGGAAAGCCCCTCTAGAATTGATTCCTAGGCATTCTACGGCGCTATTCTTTATTCTTTCTTTGCTAAACGGCAGTCTGCTAAGCAATCCGTTACACTAACTGACAGTCGCCGATTATCCATGTATTGTTGGTAACGATTACAGCCGAGGTTTCCAGATGAGCATAGTGGTACAGACCCTCTCAACCTTCCTGTCGATTTATACGATTCTGCTAATCATTCGCATTTTGCTGAGCTGGTTCCCCAATGTGGATTGGTTTAACCCTCCCTTTTCGGTGCTTAGTCAGCTAACGGATCCGTACCTCAACGTTTTTCGGTCAGTTATTCCTCCTCTGGGTGGTATTGACCTCTCTCCAATTCTGGCGTTTCTGCTGCTGTCCTTTGTGCGGCAAGGAATTATCGCGATCGCTATGGCCACCGCTTCGTCCTACGCTTATTTTTAGTTGTTTCATCTCTTTAATGTGCAGGTTAGGATGAACTGGCATCGTGCCAGTTCATCCTTTTGAATATCTAAATTGAGCGTTTTTAGCTAGGAAGGCGTAACAACTTGCCTAGCTTCTGAGCCATTAATAAACCCGCCGCTGCTACTGCCGGGTAGAAGTACAGGAACCCAGCCCTGCCCTTCAAGGATTGCATCTTTTTCTATCTGAGATAGCTGGTTAAAGACGTCATCATTAATGTCTAAGGCCGTACCAAATGGCACCTCTGAAAGAGCAGAGCTTGCTTCGGTAGCACTTGCTCTAATTACCGCAGAATTTGTAATGACAACCAACTGACCGGGCTCCTCAAGGGTTGAGTTCTGAGCAGCCACCTCCACATCTGGAAAAGGATTCTGGACAAAGGGGTCAAAATTTAGGTCTAAATTTGGTTCTGGTTCCAAAGGAGCAAGTTGGCGATCAGACAGTCTCAAGAGAGGTTCTAAAAGCGTTGGGTTAGTGATTAGGGTAATGACTACAGCAAATCCAAAAATAGTCATAAAAGGCGGGGGAGAACTACCTTTTTTGTCGTCTTTCTTATCGTCAGGTTTACCCAGGGTTTTAAGCGCATCGCCAATTGCCTTACCCATTTCGCACCAAACATCCTTGGGTGGATCCTTCTTCTTGGGCGAATTAAGGTAAATAAAAATCCCAATTACAAACAAAATAAACAACGTTTCCATGGTAAACACCGCGCTTTCAGGATTGCCCTGAGTATGGTCTACCTGGATTAAGGAAAAAATAGTAGTTTGTTCAGGAAAGTTCGGCAGTCTTTGAAAATTCCCTGACCTGGTTAAGATTCGGGTTTGGGGTCCAAATACTCCAAATCTGGCCCGGCTGGGATAATGCCGCCGGGGTTAAGGGGAAAGAGGTTGCCGTAGTAGTCGCGTTTGACGGCTTCTACGTCGCAAGTAGCCGCTACCCCTGGCCGGTGATAAATGTCGCGCAGGTAGCGGCTGAGGGCGGCATAGTCCTGAATGCGGCGGCGGTTGCACTTAAACAGGCTGTAGTAGACCGCATCAAAGCGAAACAGCGTGGTAAATAAACGCACATCGGCCAGGGTAATGGCATCACCACAGAGGTAGCGTTGATGGGTCAGGGTTACTTCAATGCTGTCTAGGGTGGCAAATAATTCGGCGCAGGCTTGGTCGTAGGCGGCTTGGGTTTGGGCAAAGCCGCAGCGGTAGACGCCGTTATTGACGGTGGCGTAAATGCGCTCATTCCAGTCGTCAATGGTGGCTCGCAGCGGCTCTGGATAGAGATCTACAGTGGGCTGAGTGGCAAACTCATTCAGCGCCTGGTTGAGAATGACGATGATATCGGCGCTTTCATTGTTAACGATGGTGGCGGCCTGGCGATCCCACAGCACTGGCACTGTGGAGCGCCCACTGTAGCCGGGGCGGGCCTGGCGATAGAGTTCCGGTAGGGTGCGGCAGCCCCCGAAAAGGCTTGGTAAACGCCCAGCAGCCTTGCTCAGGCAAAGGTTCCACGGGAGTGAGTGAGACAGCCGCTTCCAAACCCTTCAGTGCCCGCGTTACTAGTGTGCGGTGGGCCCAGGGGCAGCCCAGGCCCACAATCAGGCTGTAACGCTGGTTAGCGGGAGGATGGGGGCTGTCTGGCGCAATCCAGTTGCGAAAGTCGCTGGCGGGGCGCTGGTAGTTACCGGTTGGGTCAGCCGGAGCCATCTGGGACATCATGCGTTGCCAGAGGGTCGTCCATACCGATTTGCCAGTGCGGATCAGGAGCCCCGGCGGTAGGGATGCCTTAGGTAGAGTCATAGTCTTACCTCTATGGAGACCTTGCAGGTTGGCAAAGGAGATTGATTCTGGACGCTAACTTAATTTTAGGCCGACCTGAGAAGCGCAAAGCTCAAAGTCATGGGCGTTTAGGCTGGTGGATCCAGCCTAAAGCTAGCATTTAGTCTGGGGTTTTGTAGTTCTCCATGCCCAAAGTGAATGAAATTATGGTTAAACTTTATGCAACGATTTGTAATTGTCAGATCGGTTCAGGTGCAGTTTGTTTTCCCTGAGGCAGCCCCGTAATGATCGGAGCGAACTATCTGGGTCAGAGTCAGTGTGAATTTAGGGTATGGGCTCCTTTGTGCCGCGACGTAGCCATAAAGCTACTGGGCCTTAGCGAGCGTGTAGTCCCTCTGGTGGCAGAACCCGGCGGCTACTGGAGTGCTCTAGTAGACGGCGTACCGGCTGATACCCTATATCAAATTGTGTTGGATGGCGATATTGTGCGGCCTGATCCGGCCTCTCGCTACCAGCCCAAAGGTGTGCATGGCCCCTCTCAGGTCGTAGATTTTAGGGCTTACCACTGGAGTGACTCAGCCTGGGCGGGTCATTCCCTGGTGGACTATATTATCTACGAACTCCACGTCGGTACCTTTACCCCAGCGGGCACCTTTGAGGCGGTGATCCCCCGCTTACCGCTATTGAAGCAATTGGGCATTACCGTCATAGAACTCATGCCGGTGGCGCAGTTTCCCGGTGAGCGCAATTGGGGCTATGACGGGGTTTACCCCTTTGCCGTGCAAGACAGTTATGGCGGCCCAGAGGGATTGAAACGCCTGGTAGATGCCTGCCACCAGCATGGGCTAGCGGTGGTGATAGATGTGGTCTACAACCACTTTGGCCCCGAAGGTAACTACACCGCAGATTTTGGCCTTTACCTGACCCGTCGTTACAACACCCCCTGGGGAACGGCCATCAACTTTGATGATGCCTACAGCGACGGCGTACGCAAATTTATTCTCGAAAATGCCTGTATGTGGTTGCAGGATTACCACATCGACGCCCTTAGGTTGGATGCCGTCCATGCCATCTATGACTTTGGTGCCACCCACATCCTGGCCGAGTTGCAGACCGTTATCACTCCGCTGGCTGAGGCACGGGGTTATCCCTGCTATTTGATGGCTGAGAGCGATCTCAACGATGTGCGGGTCATTACTCCTATTGCCCAGGGCGGCTATGGGATGGATGCCCAGTGGAGTGATGACTTTCACCACAGCCTGCACACCCTGCTAACGGGAGAAGCCGACGGTTACTACAAGATTTTGGCAGTCTTGACCAGTTTGTCAAAGCGCTGGAAAGTAGCTTTGTCTACGATTGCGTTACTCACGGTCCGGTAAACGCCACCT
>JAAUUR010000438.1 GCA_012031045.1 Leptolyngbyaceae cyanobacterium SM2_5_2 | reverse complement strand
ATGGTCGCGTCCACCCGCTCCACATCGTCGGGGTGGATGCGAGCCCGCCAGACCTCATACAAATTGTCTAGCCCTGGCGGAATTTCCAGCATGGCCTCCATGTTGCCAGTCCATTTATATTGTCCTGTGCCCGGATGCCAGCTCCAGGCACCAATGCCGGTAAAGGCCAGGGTAAGCTGAAGTTGCTGCTCACTCCGGCGAATTTGGGTCTCAATGCGTTTGCGCTGGGTGATATCGGTAATGCGCACCAGGTTCATGGCGGTATCGGCCACCGTGATCGGCTTGGCTGCAATGTTGCCCCAAAGACTATTTCCCTGAAACGTCACGTACTCAATTTCGCGACTCCAAAAGCCCTGCTGAATAAGCTCTTGCCGAATTTGGGTGAGTTCCTCAGCGGTAAAGGGCTGGCGTTGTAAGGTATTGCCGTCAATGCCCAGTAAATCAGCCTTGCTCTCAGCCTCAAAGAGGGCCATAGCGCAATCGTTACAGTCGGTAATTAGCCGGGTTTGGCGATCTACTAGAAACAGCGCATCGGTAGATTCGTTGAAAAACGCCTCTCGCAGATCACTATTGCGGCGAATTTCTAACTCCGCCTGCTGGCGTTCGGTAATATCGGAGCTAAAACCATCCCAAATAACCTCTCCTCCAGCTCCATGGTATGGGGCTGATGCCGTGGTTCTTAGCCATTTAAGTTGGCCATCGGGAGTGATAATGCGATGTTCAGAGTAAAAGGCTTGGCCAGGGTTGGCCTCAGAGGCCGCCACCGCCTCGGCTAGGGTAGCCGCATCATCAGGGTGCACAATGGCCCAAACACAACTAGAGTCGGCGATGGCGGCTTCAGCGGTAATGCCAAAAACCTCATAGCAATGAGCGCTGAGATACACAAAGGCGTCACGGCCATCGGCATAGCGTACGTAGCGGTAAACCACCCCTGGTAAGTTCTCAGCCAGCCGCTGCAGTTGTTCTTCGCTTTCGCGCTGGGCGGCCTCGGCCTGCTTGCGGGCGGTGACATCCTGGGCATTGCCGAGAATTTGGCTAATGTTGCCCTCGGCATCTCTGGCAAACACCGTGTCGCGACTAGAGAACCAGCGCCACTCACCATTGCGGTGCTGCACCCGATATTCAAAGTCGGCGATCACCCCGTCCGGTAGCTGGGCCAACTGTTCAAAATGCGCCCCCGCCAGGGGAAAATCATCGGGATGCAGAAAGTTGGCCAGGGATTGATCGGCCTGCGCTTTGATTTCCTCTGCGGTGTAGCCTAGCAGCGTAAAAACTTCGCGGTTGACATACACATTGCGCTGCTGGGCTAAATCATAGATGTAGATGACGTTGGGGGAGTTATCGGCAATCTGCTGGATGAACTGCTGACTCGCTTGGAGGGCAAGTTCGGCCTGCTTGCGATCGCTAATATCTCGCACTAGGCTAACCACCTGGCCATCCTGCAGCGGGGCGAGTCGTACCTCTTCGTATTGGATGCGATCGCCAAAGGTGAGCTGCTGCTCGTAGGTCTGCACCGTGCCCGTAGCCAGCGCTTGCTCCATAGCGGCAAAGTACTGGTTTGCTTCTGCCGGAGGGAGTACGTCTGCAATGTTTAAATCCGCCAAATTTTGGCTATCTATGGGCAATATTTCTCCCTTGAATTGGTTGCAGGAAAATATAGAAATTGTCCGCAGGTGTCCGTAACCGAGAGCATATCGGGCACAGCCGCCAGAATCGCCCGATTTTTGGCCTCGCTGGCTTGCAGCGCCAGTTCTGTCTGTTTTAGGTCCGTAATATCCTGACCAGTTCCTACCAGCTTAATCACCTGGCCCTCGGCGTTGAGAACCGCTTCCCCATAGCCCAGCAGGTAGCGCAGGTTGCCATCGGCTCGAAGAAGCCGATGTTCGAGCTTATAGGATTGACCCGTCACGATGGCCCGCTCAATGGCAGCTTCTAGCAGCGGCCAGTCCTGTGGATGAACCATTTGCTGCCAAGCCGCATAGGTGGGTGCGAGTTGAGCGGGGTCGAGACCGTGAATGTCAAACATCTGCTCAGACCAGGTGAGCGTCTGAGTGGCCAGGTCAAACTCCCAACTGCCCAACTGAGCAATGCGCTGGGCGGTGGCCAGGTTCCTCTGGCTGCGTTGTAGTGCGGCCTCAGCCCGCTTGCGTTCGGTGGTTTCAAAGCGAATGGCCATATACTGTAACGGCTGGCCTTGCTCATCTAAAAAGGGCACGATGACCGTATCCACCCAGTATTCCGAGCCATCCCTCGCCCGATTCTTAACTTCGCCGCGCCACACCTGGCCACTGCGAATGGTTTGCCAGAGATTTTGGAAAAATTCCCTAGGGTGATAGCCAGAGTTGATCAGCTGGTGAGTCTGGCCAATTAGCTCCTGGCGGGAGTATTGGGAAATGGCGCAGAAGCGATCGTTCACGGCGGTAATGCGACCCTGGGCATCGGTCGTAGCCATAATGGCCGATTGATCGAGGGCAAACTCCAGATCTGAGAGCCGCTTGAGCAATTGCTGGCGTTCTGGCACGATGTGAGCTACGTGGCTGAGCTGGTGCTCCAGGTTGTGCAGAGGCCCTAGAACCTCATGCAATTGTTGATCTAAGTCAGCTATCTGCTGTCGGGCTTCTAGCAGGGCATTGTGCTGCTGGGTCAACTGCTGGGTTTGGCGATAGCATCGCAGGGCTTGGGCCACCGTCAGCCGCAAGTCTGTTTCGTCCCAGGGGATAGGTCGGTAGTGGTACAGGCTATCGGGGGGAACGGCTCCAGGAGCCACCCTAGGGGCAGTGGGTTCTACCAGCAAGATCGTCAACGCGCCGGGAAAGTGGCCATAGACGGTGCTTAACCACTGGCCCTGGGCCATGGCAGCCCCGGCAATTACCAGGGGTACCTCCGCCACATCCCTGGCCAGATCTTCAACCTGGCGGAGGGCCGCCTCTGGCTCCTGGGCCAACGCCAGCTGATAATCAGGCAACGCCTGGGAAAGTTGCTCCCTTAGGGCCAACAGAATAGAAGGGTCACGGTCAACACAGAGGATGGTGGCAGAAGGCATGGCAAAACGCAGGGGGGCTAAAGCATGAAAGACCTGAGGATGGGCGAAATCGCAGGCTGGGCACTTGTTACGGTGGAGAACTAGCGGCCTTGAGGGTGAAATAAAAGGTACTGCCTTGGCCAAGCTCTGACTCTGCCCAGATTTGACCACCGTGCCGTTCTATAATTTTTTGGCAAGTAGTCAAGCCGATGCCGCTGCCAGGGTAGAGCTTAGAATTGTGCAACCGATGGAAGGCATTAAAAATTTGCCCTAGATGGTCTGACGCAATGCCAATGCCATTGTCATGGATGGCAAATAGCCACTGCGTCGGAGCCTTGCACTGCGCCGTAATAGTAATCTGCGGCGGTACTCCAGGGCGGGTAAACTTGATCGAATTGCTAATCAGGTTTTGAAAGAGCTGCAAAAGCTGCACATCGTTGCCCGTAACTATCGGCAATTCACCGTAGGAAAGTTCGGCCACCGTTTCGGTTAAGGCTACTTTAAGATTGAGAATAACCTGCTCTAATAACGCATTAACCGATACTGGCCCAAAATCGGGTAGAGCTTGCCCTGCCTGAGCATAGGCTAACCAGTCTTGAATTAGCTGCTGCATGCGATAGCCGGCCTCCAGAATGCTGTGTAAATGAGGCTGAGCCGGAGAGTCTAAAATTTCAGGATACTTAATCTCAATGAGGCGGGTGTAGCCCAGAATACTTTGCAGGGGTTGCTGCAAATCGTGGGAAACCACCGAGGCAAACTGCTCTAGCTCCTGGTTAGAGCGGGCAAGTTCTTCATTTTGGGCCATTAACTGCTCTTGCAGGTGGCGCAACCGCAGCTGATGCGCAATGCGAGCCAGCACCTCAGCCTCCTGAAAGGGCTTGGTAATATAATCGGCTCCGCCCAAGCTAAAGGCTTTAACCTTATCCAGGGCATCGTCTAGGGCACTAATGAAAATTATCGGTATATCCTGAGTCGTTGGCTCCGCCTTGAACCGCTGGCAAACCTCATAGCCACTCATTTCCGGCATCTTGATATCAAGCAGAATTAAATCTGGCGGGC
>JAAUUR010000021.1 GCA_012031045.1 Leptolyngbyaceae cyanobacterium SM2_5_2 | reverse complement strand
ACTGCGTCTACTGCAACCTGATCCCGGTCCGTCTCCGTTGCAGGGACCGAAGAGGCACCAAAGCTTAAGCGATTTAAGGAAACTCCCTCTACGGGTCCCAACGCCACAGGACGGTTGAGGGTTTGGCTTAAGTTCCGTTCAACCAGGGGAGCCAGGTCCTCATAAATAAAAATTAAAATCTGACGAACAGCAATGACCCCTCCAACCAGGACGACCACACCAGTTCCCAGAGCGACTCGCCCCAAAACCTACGGGAGCGAGATGGACTGCGAACTTCAGGGTCATTTGGAGAATTGGTCACTCTTGCCCTCCCATATTTATCGACAAGCAATATAGCACTCCTGCATCGTCTGTGGGATTGTTATTAGATTTGGTGCCATTTCGGCTGTATTAATGATTCTTGAGAATCGATCGCCGTTACCATAGACGCATTACGATCGCTGCAATGTTTCACTAACCCCAAATTTCAAACATCTATGCGCGTATTCGTTTTATTATTTAATGCTCGAACAGACAACGAAGGAATCCATACGATTAAAGTAGGTGAGCGTAATGTCATTCTTATGTTTGAGTCAGAAGATGACGCAATCCGATTTGCGTTGATGCTGGAAGCCCAGGATTTTGGCAATCCTACCGTAGAAGAATTTGATATGGACGAATTGGAAGAATTTTGTAATAGTGCTGATTACGATTACAAGATTGTGTCGGAGGGAACCCTGGCGCTACCCCCGGAAGGTAGAGTTGAGCAAACAGATTGGCAACCTGATGCACCGCCATCGCCAGAGCTATCCCCAGCAGAAAAACCAGAGCTGTCCCAATCCGACCTGGAGGAATTGCGGCGTAGATTAGAAGAATTGTTGTGAGTGAGTTCAGCATCTAAACGCGTTATGAAAGACCTGGGACATCTCGTAGAACGAGGGCATTTGTTGACGGACGCAGGTAAATCCCAACAGCCAGAATCTGGATCAGTTAAGTTCTCTGGAATTGGTTGATTTATTCAACCAGGAAGATCAGCGTACCCTGGCGGCGATCGCGGCGGCCCGTGAACCTCTGGCGCAGGCCATTGAGGTGACCACCAACGCCCTGCGCCAGGGTGGCAAGCTCTACTACGTCGGGGCAGGCACCAGCGGTCGCCTGGGCGTTTTGGATGCAGCCGAGTGCCCACCCACCTTTTGCACTCCCCCTGAGCTGGTACAGGGGATTATTGCGGGCGGCCCCTCGGCGCTGGTGCGTAGTTCAGAGGGGTTAGAAGACGTTTTTGAGGATGGCATAGCGGCCATTGCCGAGCGCCATGTCCATCCGCCGGATGTGGTGGTGGGCATTACCGCCGGGGGCACAACCCCCTACGTCAAAGGAGCCATCCACGCCGCTCGACAACGGGGCGCAACAACCCTATTCATCGCCTGTGTCCCGGCTGAGCAGGTGCCCACCGAGGCTGATATCGATATTCGCCTGGTGGTGGGGCCAGAGCTGCTGGCTGGCTCCACCCGCCTTAAGGCGGGCACGGTAACTAAGATGGCGCTGAATATTCTCTCGACGGGGGTGATGGTGGGCCTGGGCAAAGTCTACGGCAACCGCATGGTAGACGTGGCTGTAACCAACCGCAAGCTGCGCGATCGCGCCCTCCGAATTCTCTGCGACCTGACCGACCTTGATCGGGCGGCGGCGGCCAAACTCCTCGACCAAAGTGGCCAGCAGGTTAAACTGGCGCTGATGATGCACCTGGGCCAGCTGGATGTAGACACCGCCAAAACTAGCCTGGCCCAGCACCAGGGACAGTTGCGTCAAGCCCTGGCTGCCCTAGCGGCGGGTTAAAGCCCACCACCGGGTGCTTCTTCTTCGGCTATCGACCTACTCGCCCTTGCTTGAAAAGTCCACCAGCAGACCAGGGCGCAACTGCTAGAGCCGAGTGTTAATCAAGCTCTGGCGAGGATTTTCCAGGCGACTGTCGCGGATTTTTTCGTAGAGCTGTTGTTCCTCAACACTGAGGTGGGTAGGCGGGGTAATCACGACTTTGACCAACTGGTCGCCGCGATCGCCCTTGGGGTTGGGCCAGCCTTTGCCCCGCAGCCGTAAGGTCTGGCCAGACTTGATGCCCGCCGGTAGGTTTATGGTGACGCTGCCATCGGGGGTAGGTACGTCAATTTTGCCTCCCAGCACGGCTTCATCGGGAGTGATGGGCACCTCGCACACCAGGCTGTCACCCTCTAACTTAAACAGTGGGTGGGGCGCGAGCTGCACCACTAGATAGACATCGCCCCGCTGCTTGTTGTAAGGATTGAGTTGCCCTTTACCCTTGAGGCGTACTTTGCTGCCCTGCTTGGCCCCCGGCGGAATCCGCACTTCTACTTCATCGTTGCCGATGCGTAGCCGCCTTTGCGCACCGTGGAAGGCTTCGCTAAAGGTGAGGTTGATGTTGGCTTCCTGGTCAAAGGATTGGGAGGGTATACCCTGGTCAAAACCAACCCCGGTGGTGCCAAATCCGCTGCTGCCTGGCCCCCCGTAGGAGTAGCTGCGGCTGCGGGATGCTCCTGCCCCAGCCCCACCAGCAAAGCGGCCCAGCAGTTCATTAATAAACTCATCAAAACTGCCGTAGGCGCTGAAGTCAAACCCGCCAAAATCGCCGGGGCTACCATAGCTAGTACCAGCCCCCGCCCGACTCGCCTGCTGCCAGTATTGGCCAAACTGGTCATACTTTTGCCGCTTCTCTGGGTCGGACAGCACCTCGTAGGCTTCGCTAACGTCTTTAAACTTTGCCTCGGCAGATTTGTCGTTGGGATTAACGTCGGGGTGATATTTGCGGGCCAGCTTACGAAAGGACTGTTTGATTTCGTCAGTCCCGGCGGTTCTACTGACCCCCAACACGGCGTAATAGTCTTTAAAGCCAGTAGCAGCCATCGTTCTCCTCCTGAAAACCCACGTAATTGCAATCTTGACTTAGCCCAGCCGTATCCCCATTGTATTCACGAGTTACAGCCTGCAAACAATTAGGCAGCGGGCGGCCAGGATATACCCAGGGGCTACCCCTCCTGCCCCAAGCCTATCAAATTCAGTCATTGGGGGCGGTTCGGTTTTCTTGATCAAATCACGAGAGATCTTGCTTACGCGGATGGCTTGGCTTTAGCAGGCTCTAGACGTAGGATAAATCTGCGGTACTCTCTTGATAGCGCTACGAGTGAACCTATGACCCCGTCCGGCGAGCCGAGTTCGGCCAGTCTAAGTAAACCTATCGCCAGAAGCTGGCTGGTTCGCTGGTGGGAGCAATTGAGCCCACCCGCTCAAACCGCAGTGGTAATGCTAGCAACGCCGCTGTTACTGCTTAATATTTGGGCTATTTCAATTATCTTTGGCTATTTTCGCTCCATTTTGGTGACAGTGCTGATTTCAGCCCTGCTGGCTTTTTTGCTGAGTTATCCCATGGCCAGCCTTGAGAAAGCTGGCCTTAAGCGTGGCCCAGCTGCCATTCTAGTGCTGGTGCTGGCCCTGGTGGGCTTTACGGCGCTGGCGCTCACGGTGCTGCCCTTTGTGATTGATCAGGGGCAGCAGTTGGTGACGCGCTTACCGGAGTGGTTTGACTCTGGCAAAACTCAGTTGATGATGCTCGACAGCAAATTTGCTGAATGGGGCTGGCCCATTAACCTGGATGGTCTGATTGCGCAGACCAGCGATCGCATCAAACGCGAGATTCAGTCTGTAGCCGGTGAAGCCCTCAACCTGACGCTGAATGTGGCTGTCTTCACGGTCAATAAACTGCTCGATGTGGTGCTCACCATTGTGCTCACCTTTTACTTGCTCCAGCACGGCGAGGAAGTGTGGGGCAGCCTAGTGGGCCTGCTCCCGCGTCGCATTCAACAACCCTTTTCGGCCACGCTGCGATCGAGCTTTCGTAACATTTTTTAGGGCAGTTCATTGTTGCTAGCTGCCTGGGCTCAGCCCTCGTCGTCATCTACAGCCTGCTGAATGTGCCCTTTGGGGGGCTGTTCGGCCTGACAGTGGGGATTATGGCCCTGGTTCCCTTTGGCGGCACAGTAGGGGTAGTGCTTACCACCCTGCTGGTGGCCCTGCGGGATATCAAAATTGCCATCTCCATGCTGATCGGTTCGGTTATTGTGCAGCAGGTGGTTGAGAATGGCCTAGCGCCCCGGGTGTTAGGCAGCGTCACCGGTCTTAACCCCTTCTGGGTCTTTATTGCCATTCTGTCTGGTGCCAGAGTAGGGGGCCTGTTGGGGGTTATTGTGGCTGTGCCCGCCGCTGTAGTCTTCAAAGAAGCCCTCGATGCCCTTCGCCACACTCGCCCAGAAGCCAACGAAATTGTTCTAGTTACTACCGAAACCTCCTCCATCCCCGCCGCGAGTTCCCCAGATTAATCGACTAATGAGGCAGGTTAGAGATCCGAATGACGGATCCCTGGCCGTATAGCGCATGGGTCATCATCACCAGACCTCTTAAAAATTTATACGGTGAGATCGTTTGCTAATCACAAAGATTTGCAGTTTTCTGCTTCAAAAAAACTATGATATGGCCAAATGGACGGTGCAATCCACACCACTTGATGCCCTATTTATTGACGATGAGTGGGTGTATGGCATTGCAGAAGCCCATGTAAATACTGTTGCCCATACCGATGGGTCTACTCAGTCATTCAACGTGACTAAGACTTGGCTTCTCCACCGAGAAGAGTCAGGGGAATGGTTAATTAAACGGCAGATGTGGAACATCAAATAGGCGGCCTAGATGTTTTCCTCGGTTGGCTGAGGGGGTTTGTCTACTGGAGCCTGAGTGTAGGGCCAGGTGAAATAAAACGTGGTGCCCTGACCCACTTCAGAGGTAAGCCAGATGCGGCCATTTTCGGACTCCACAATTTTTTTAACCACGGATAGACCAATGCCTGTACTCTCAAAGTTATCCCTGGCCTTAAGGGTTTGAAAAATAGTAAAAATTTTGCCGTGATACTGGCTGGCAATACCAGGGCCGTCGTCTGCCACCGCAAATTCAATCGCATCTCCCTGGCGCTGCCAACTAACTCGTACCGTGCCCTGCTCGCGATGGTGGTGCTTGATGGCATTGTTGATTAGGTTGGCAAATACCTGGCCCAGAGCCGTTTGATGCGTGTAGACCGTGGGCATATCGTCGGCAACAATGACCTGAAAACCCTCCGGCGGGGCCAGAGAATCAATCACACCATGCACCAGTTGTCCCACATCTACCTGGGTGAGCTGGCGTTCGCGCCGCCCCACCTGGGAATATTCCAGCAGGCCATTAATCAGCGACTCCATGCGCTGCACCCGACTGCGCAGCAGCGCCAACTGCCGTTGATTTTCCTCTGGAATTTGCCCATTAAGGTCTTCACCAATCCACTCGGCCAGGTTAGAAATAGCCCGCAGCGGTGCCTTGAGGTCGTGGGAAGTAACGTAGGCAAACTGGTCGAGTTCACTGTTGCGGCGTTCTAGCAGCGCCGTGGTGCGGGCGAGCATCAGGTTGGCGGTCAACAGTTCTTCGGCGCGGCGCAGCAGTTCATCGCGGGCGGCTTTGCGCTCTTCAATGTCTTCGATAATGGCAATAAAAGCTGAAATACCAGCACTGGCCTCGCTTTCCACAGAGGCTGTAACCAGTGTCCAAAGGGGGTGGCCATCCCGATGGAGATAGCGCTTTTCAAACTGACAATAGGATTGCTCGCCGGTAATGAGTTGGCTGTAGTAGTGGTCATCCTGGCGGTGATCGGCTTCGAAGGTAATGGCTGAGAAATGCTGATTAAGGAGATCCGTGGGGGCATAGCCCAGCATCTCGCAGAGCTTCTGGTTAACCTGAATCCAGTGCCCCTCAGGCGAGAGGCGGGCCATGCCGACAGCCGCCTGCTCAAACACAGCCCTAAATCGGGTTTCACTCGCCTGTAGAGCTAAGTCTGCGTGCTTGCGCTCGGTAATGTCTTGAATTACCCCAGCCATCCGATGGCTCTCTCCCCCCACCACAGTCACCACCCGGCCATAGGCGCTGACCCAATGCCAACGACCATCGGGCCATTTCACTCGATATTCTTCTCTAAACTCGGTACAGGCTGCGATGGAATGCTCAATCGCGGCGCTAACCCTTGGCAGGTCGTCGGGGTGAACCTGGTCAGCCCACTGCTCTAGGGTATGGGGCGCAGAGTTGGGGAGTAAACCCAGAATACGCTCAGTTTGGGGCGACCAGAAGAGCGTAGGTTGATCCAAATGCCAATCCCAGGAGCCCATCTGAGCGGCATCCAGCGCTAAGTTAAGGCGTTCGGCAATGATCTGCAAGTCGTCCTTAGCCGCCTGCAGGGTGAGGCGGTCTTGTTGCTCCTGGGCCAGCAGTTCTTCGATACGCTGTTTAGCGGCTTCCAGCTGGGCTGTGCGGCGCTGCACGCGGTCTTCCAGTTCCTGATTGAGTTGCCGGACTTCCCGTTCGGCTGCTCGTAGGCTGGCTTCCACCTGTTTACGCTCTTCAATTTCGGCCTGCAAAGCTTGATTCAACTGCTCAAGCCGGGTGGGGCTGGGCAGCACCAGCGCTAGGGGAATCATGGGAATTAGGGTTAGCGCTGTGGAGAGGGAAATCAGGGCCGTACTGGCTTTGACCAGACCTGAAACCCAGTAGGTCGGGAACCACAGCGTCCAAATCGACAACCCGTGGGTTAGGCCGCAAGCCGCAATAAAACCGGCAAAGAGCAGAAAAATCGGTCGAAAAGGGACATCTTGCCGCTGCCACACAAAGTACAATAGAGCCGCCGCAATCAGCCCGTAGGCCAGGGTAATCAACCCATCCGAGAGGGCGTGTAACCCCACCAGTCCTGGCTGCCATAGATAGCAATGGCCGTGGGGTATAAACGGTCTTGAGGCAAGCCAGTCGAGCAGCAGAGTGAGCATGGGGCATGATCTCAGGAGTTCTTAGATTAGGATCGTCTGTGGCCGCCCGAATCAAGCTACCCCATCCGTTGCCTACAGATTTGGCATACCACGATTGAACCTTGGCAGAATCTATCCTGCGATAGAGGAGCCAGCCCGGTAAATTCCACCCCTGGATATGGGCCGGATCAAGAGACTACCTCGATAATTCAGAGGCGTTAGCCAAATTTCACCGGTATGGAATCATCCAAGCGTCAGAGATTCTGTAGGCTCCAGTGAAATTTGCAATACCTATGACCCGGTTGTTTAAAGACGCCTAGTTTTTGGAAAAAGTTAGCCCATGTCTACGATTCGCATTGCTTTAATTGAAGATCACAACCTGACTCGTATGGGGTTAAAAACCGCGCTGCAACAGATCGAAGACATGGTTGTAGTGGGCGAGGCCGCTACGGGGGCTAAGGGGCTGGAACTCCTTAAGTCAGAGGCCGCCGACATTGCCATTGTGGATATTGGCCTACCAGATATGGATGGCATTGAAGTGGTTGAGCAACTGCGCGATTTTAAGGCCAGCCAGGGTCGTGATCTGCCCAAGGTACTCATGCTAACCATGCACGACAGCGAATCAGCAGTCATGGCTGCCTTTGCCGCAGGGGCCGATTCCTACTGTATGAAACAGACTGAGTTGAACGACCTGGTTGCCGCTGTGCGAGAGACCTGCGATGGTAACTCATGGATTGATCCGGCGGTGGCCAGCGTGGTGCTGCGCCAGGTGCGGCAAGGGTCAGCCGCCGCCATCAACAGCCGCAACCGCACCGTCACCATTGAAGCGGTAGAGCCAGAGTTTGAGCAAATTTTGGAATCTTACCCCCTTACCGAGCGCGAGCTAGAAATTCTCCAGCTGATTGTTGGCGGTTGCAGTAATGCCGAAATTGCAGAGCGTTCTTACATTACCGTGGGCACCGTAAAACCCACGTTCGCAGCATTCTCAACAAATTGGGTGTGGACGATCGCACCAAAGCAGCGGTTCGTGCCCTGCGGTCGGGCTTGGTAAGTTAAGCCAAGGCACCCTGGCTTTTACTTGAACTCACCAGTAAGCCTTTGCCGTACAATCGGTGGTAATTCTTATCAGCCGGCCTCAATCCGGTTGCTACACGTTAGTGCGGATCATGGGCACCTCATCATCTGGACAAAAGCCGACTCAAGGCCAACTGCAACGGCAGTTGGTTCAAAAGGTTCAGAAGCTATACCGCGATAAGCTTAATCACACGCCCAGCGACGTGACCTGCCAGCTTTTAGACGACAAGTTGATGGTAGTGATCGAAAACTCTGTCACTAAGCCTGAGCAACTGCTGCTTCAAGACGGCGACCCGGAACGTGCCGCTCAGATCAGAGAGGATTTGATTGCCGCCATCCGCCCCGAAATGGCCAAACTGGTAGAAGATATTTTGAACCGCGACGTCGTTGATATCCTCAGCGATGCCACTCTGGAAACGGGGCGCACAGGTTTAGTGATTATCCTATCTAGCGCCCCGGATGTTCGCTCTACGGCCAAGGCTACCAGTAAGTAGCTCCGCTAAAACAATCCCAGCGATTCCCCGTTACCGGGCCACAAAGTGGCTGACGACACCCTCTAAAGTGCTGAGCAAGAAGGGCTTAGTGATGTAGTCGTTAAATCCTGCGGCAATAATTTTGCGCAGGTGTTCACTATCCGCCAGGGCGGTAACGGCCACAACGGGGATGTGCTGGGTAGCCGCGTCAGCCCGAAGCTGCCGAAGCAAGCTAAAGCCGTCTAGCTCAGGCAGGTTAATATCAGACAGAATAAGGGCAGGTTGGTAACGCTGGGCGGCCAGCAATGCCCCGTAGCCGTCTGACACAAAGCAGGCTTCACAGGCTAACTGCTCTAAAACGTGGGCAATAACTATCAAACTATCGTCGTCATCATCAACGACTAGAACAGAGCGCGACGCAAAACCAGTGGGCGTGCGGCCACGACTTGAGCACTGTGCAACCATATCAATAGCTCCTTCAATCAAGGCAAGGCTTAGAAAACCGATCGCTGATTCACCAAAACGGCAAACCGTTATCTAAGGCACTCTGCCTGTGGTCAAAGGAGCACGGGCATTGACTGGCTTAATCTATGTGAGATACCGCAGAACTGTACACCCATGGCCCAAAGGGCTGAGAGCTCTGCGGTAAGCTTAATAACTGTGTACCACGCTAGCACAAATAAAGCACTGTGGTAGGGGCGCTTTAAGTTTGTTCTGAATGGGGCCTATAGGTCAGATCGAGGCCAGTCTTAATCGCCGCTGCCGGTAGACGCAGGAACCGGCCCCTGATCCCCAGCCAGTTCCAGTTAGGTTCCTGGGGCAACGTTTTGATCTGGCTTCATCAGGCACAATAGAGAAGCAATCCTTAGATTGACGTCCTCCATTCCCCCCCAACCTATGGCGTTTTCCTCTTATCCGTCTGTACCGGCTTCGCCCGCTAAATCCGTAGACCAATTGTCTGACCTTGAACTGGCCCAAGCTTTGGCCGAGCGACTAGCAATTAAACCGATGGACTGGCATCGACTCAACCGCAATCGTCAGGTGCGTGCCCAGGAGCAACTGGCCGCGGCCTGGTGTTTTTACTCAATCAACAGCCAGAGGAAGCCCTGCAACGGGTAGAACAGGCGGCTGGCTGGCTAAACCGTACTCTGACAGCGCCCCCCTGCCCCACCCACGGTAAACCTACCGAATCAGTGGCAGACGCTTCGGCTGAGTCATAACCTTATTCAGATGCAGTTCCCGGCCTCCGTTTTGCCAGGTCACCTGATCAAAAATTTGATGCAGAATGAACAACCCCCGGCCGCAATCACCAAAATGCGGGGCGCAACCATCGTCAAAAAACTCATCACATCGGCAGGGGTGATTAAACCCCTGTCCTTGATCTGCAATAACCCACCAGAAGCTAGTGCCTAGCGTGGTGTACTTCACTGAAACTTGTTTCGTGGGATCAAGCCGGTTCCCATGTTTAGCCGCGTTGACCAATGCCTCTTGAAGCCCTAAACGAACTTCCGCCTGCCATGGCTGGGGCACATCGGCGACAAGAATATCAAGCACTGGGTGCAAATACAGCGTAGAAACAAAGCTCAGGGTGCCCCACCTTTGCTGGCTCAGGGCAGAGAAGCTGCAACCACTCAACACCTCACAACAATGCTGACAAAAAATTGCAAACTTACTTAAATCATGAAATTGAATATTCATTACAAAATGATTTAATCGTAAGTTCCTAACTTATTTCCAGGGCTTTTGTCAACAAACTAAAATTAACTTGCTAACAAAAACTTAAGCTTGAACACCCATTAGAGAAGCGTAATAACATTTCTCTCCTTCTAAGCATAGCAAACTTCTTGCCTGAATTTGGTATTCAGTTAAACCGCAGGTTACAGGGTGGCCAGCGCAGAAAATCCATGTCCTGATATCAACGCTGCAAATGTTGAGCCGCCGCTTCAGCCACAATAGCTGAGCTATCCCCAGTCAAGGTTTCCAGGGCGGCTCTAGCCTCCGGATGCGGAAACTGCGCCAGCGCTTGCACCAGACGATGCCGCACCTGCCAGTCGGGATGGGTGACGTAGGGCAGTAAGACTGGCAATGCCCGCTTATCCCCAAGTTCGCCCAGGGCACCAATGGCCGCCGTTGTCACCAATTCATTGTCCGATGCCAGAGCTTCCTGCAACAAGGTAAAGGATTCTGGCTCACCCAGCTCGCCCAGAGCGGCAATAATGCTGAACTGCACCAACCATTCGCCAGTACTGTGGTAAAGCGCGGCTAAATCTGGGTAGGCGCTGCGTAGGCGCAACCCGCCAATGGCATCGGCGGCGGCCGCCTGCACATCGGCTTCAGGATCGTTGGTCAACGCCCGCCGCAGTAGCGGTTCCACCGTGGCCAAATCTTGCTGGCCCAGGCTAGCTAGCTGGCTAATGGCGGCATAGCGAACGCGGGCATTGCCATCATTGGCGGCTAGTTGAGCCAGCCCAAAGGCCGCCGTTGGTTCAAGTTCGCGGAGTTGGTTGACAGCCCGCAGACGATCGCCATAGTCCTCAGAATAGAGTAAGTCTCGAACCGAGTCTGGAGTGATAGCCATTTCGTAGTCTCAAGCACATAGCGGCTATGTCTACTATCGGCCATTTCGAGAACCAGGCATAGCCCCCCGTTAGACATCGCTGGGATCACTCCTGGCTACTGGCCATTTCGCGGACGATGTCGCCACGGGTTAACATACCCACCACCTGGCCTTCGTCATTGACCACAGGCAGCCGCCGGATGCGCTTATCGTGCATGAGGTGAGCGGCCTCTCGCAGGGATTTATCGGGCGTGATGATAATCACCTTGGGGGTCATCACATCCTTCACTAGCTGGCCCAGCGCTTTGTGAAGCTCTTCGTTATACTTCTTAGGGCTTTTTAGGTAAATCATGCTGTCTAGGAGCATGATGTAGGCCGGAGGCTCGATCCCGGTGGCCTGCCACATCAGGTCAGATTCTGACAAGATGCCAACCAGTTCCCCCGCTGCATTGATCACAGGCAAACCACCGATGTGATGCTCAGCCAGCAAGTGGATGGCCTCCTCAAGGTTCGTTTCTGGGCTAACCGAGATGGGGTTGGGCGTCATCACATCGGCAACGGTTTTAGGCATAGGATCGATGGCATTCACTAAACATCAATGGGCGTAGTGGCTAGACGCCGTTGATTTCATTCTAGGAAAGCTTTTCTCGCGACTGGCGGGCTGTCACAGGTTGTTACAGTAGTGCTCCAGAATATCTACGCAGTGGGAAATTGCTCCCAAATGTGCAATCTCGTAGCCGTGGGTATTGTGGGTAGGAAAGCTCAGGCAAGCCGCCCGCGCCACATGGCCAAACTTCATGGTAATGGAGCCATCACTGCCAAAGCCACTGATCATCGCCAGTTGAATTGGCAGGTTGTGGTCTGTGGCGGCGCGGCGCAGATCGAGGTTGAGCCCCTCATCGTAGAGGCCATAGGCATCCTGGGACAGCAGCACCGGCGCTTCCCCCGGTTGGATGGGATACTCCGAAGATAGCGGGCAAATTTCCAGGGCAATCAAGGCTGCTAACCGCTGGCGCTGGGTAAAGTACATGGCCCCAATCGCCCCCACCTCCTCCTTGGCAGAGGCCACCAAGTAGACGGTGACCGGGGGATTCTTGAGCCGTTCGGCCAGCATGAGCAGCACCGCCAGGGATGCTTTGTTGTCTAGCGTGTAGCTGGCAATGTAGTCACCCATGCGAAAGGGCGCTTTGCGGTGCTTGCCTACCACCACCCGCGTCCCGGCTCGAACCCCAGCATGCGCTAGCTCCTGGGGCGGATCGCTTGGTTTTCTACCCAGGCGGTTTCCCAGGTCACGGGTTTAGTCTCCTGCTGGGCCTTCTGGGGCGACTCATGGGAAAACATGGCGCGAGCCAAAACTGAGGATGCCGCTGATAGTGTGCTGATCCCCCAGCAAATCCACCACGCCTTCGCCATAGATCCACGGGTAGGAGCCGCCCAGTTTGCGGACAGCCACCCGACCATCGGCATAGAGGGTTTTGACTAACATGCCGATTTCATCCTTGTGGGCGGTGATGGCGATCGCTCGGTCTGGATCCCGGCCTGGGATTTTGGCAATCAGGTTATCCGCCTCATCCTGCCAGTGTTCTACCCCCTGTTCGCCCAAGAGTTCCATCAAGCGTTGGTTAATTTCTGCCTCGGCCCCACTGGGAGAATGGCACAGCACCAGGTCAGCAATCAGCGCAAAGAGGGCATCGTAGGTCATCGGGCAACTCATCAGAATAGGGCAATATTTTCTGCGGAATAAATAGCAACCGTTCGCTTCACCTATGAGCTGTTTGCTCTAAAAAGTCAGCAAGTCGCTACGACCTATTTATGGTACAACCACTACCCGATTGAGTTGCCCAAGCCAGTAAAAGATGCGTTGCTGACGGTGCTGCAATCAGGGTGGAAACACCTTGCATTAAAGCCCAAAGATGCGGCTCAGGGGATAGGAAAACTCAGGCAGCAGCAGCGGTGACGTCAGCGCATCCCCCGCCTGGAGGGTGACTACCAGGATAAGGACTGCATTATCGCGACGGTAAACCTGTACCTGCCGCAGAGCATTGTCCACAATCCAGTATTCTTGCACCCCCTGTTGGGAATAGAGCTTTAGCTTCAGCTGGCGATCTCGCTGCTCATTTTTCTCCCCTGGCGACAATACCTCCACCACTAGCTCCGGTGCCCCGGTCAGGTGCTCGGCCTCGTCCAGTAGTTGGTTTAATCGTTCGTGGCTGGCCCACGCCACATCGGGGATCACGTTATCTTCATCCGTAAAAATGAGGCCAGGGTTGATGGCCGCCTCACCCAAGCCACTTGTCTGAGACCAGCCATCCAGAGCACTAAAAATGCGTCCTGCTACTTTTTGATGGCTCCATCGGGGGGGCGCGAGTCACAATTAGTTCTCCATCAATAACTTCGTAGCGTTTGCCATCCTCAGGAAACAGCTCTAGGTCGGCGGTAGTCCAGCGAACGCAATTGGCGGCAGAAGTCATAGCAGCGGCCTATGGGGGAACTTATCTTCACAATAGCAGTAGGGGGCGGGAGCTGGAAGTTAGGAGTTAGGAGTTTATAATCTTCTGATTTCTGGAGCAAGGATCCTGGAATCAGGCTACAAAACTCTCTTTCCTGCCTTCATCCTTTTACCTTGCCAACCACTCCCGCAACACCGGTACTACTGGGCAGGGGGTGGCGGGCTGCACGGCATCCGGCTTGCTCCAGGTAAACGGGGCTTGCTGGGCAGCAGATATCCACAGCAGACGTTTGGCGCGGGTCATGGCAACGTAGAGTAGGCGGTACTCTTCGGCGGCTTTGAGGTGTTTGGCCTGCTCCCAGGCGGTGATGATGTCAGGGATCGGCGCATTGTGGCGGTGGGCGTGGGCGTAGGTGCGGATTTGGGCACGGGCCACCTCGGCCAGGGTAAAGTCGCCCAAAAATTCGCCTTGGGGCGGTACCCAGAGAACGCCGGGGATGGTTTTGTCGTGCAGAAAGGGCAGGAAGACTACATCCCAATCGAGCCCTTTGGCTTTGTGCATGGTGATGATAGTAAGCTGGCCGGGACGGGTGTAGAGGGTATCGGTGTCTTCGGTTTCAACGGCGGTAAAGCGCTCAGAGCCAACGATTTCTTGCAGGGCTTCGATGGCGGTGGCCAGGGTGTTGTCATGGCGGATTTGCTGGCTGACGCGGGCGGCGAGTTTGTCGGTGGTGGCGAGTTCGCTTTGGTTGTAGCCGAGGGTCAGGCCGATGAAGGAGAACAGGCTGTAGGGAGGGAGTTCCAGTCGCGATCGCAACAGCCCCGTGCAGTACCGGCGGGCGGTGCGGGCTGCTTCGTTATCGGGAGGGGTATCCAGGGGGCCGGGGTAAAGAAACTGCTCTGGGAGGTTGGCCAGGGCGTTGAGATCCTGGGTGGGAATTTTTTGACGATCCACCAGTACGCGCAAAGCGGCTTTTAACTGATCGGGAGAGTGGGGCCGCTCGATGAAGCGCATTAAGGCCAGCATTTCTTCGGGCACCTGGGTTTGGCGATCCTGCTCGCCAACGTCGTAAATCCGCAGGCCTATCGCCCGGTAAATCTATCCCCACCTGGTCAGGATCGCGCAGCAGACGGCCCAGGTACTGCCCCTGCCGACCTTCGCGCACCAGAATGGCAAAGCTGGTATTGGGATGGTCGGCATACAGGTTGCCCACTCGCTGGGCGATCAGTTGAACGGACTCAGCAATCGTCGGCGGTGAGAGGATTTCTACCCCTGCTCCCAGGGGCTCTGGGTTGGCGTTGGGCTGGGGATCATCGGCCTCTACTGGGTGGATGGCCTGGTCGCGAAAGGGGGTTTCTGGCCCGGCTACCCTGGCCTGGTTGACCCAGCTCAGCATCCGGTTAGCGGCCTGCATAATGACAGCGGTACTGCGCCCCGCCTGATCCATGGTCACCAGGCGGTTTTGGCGGCGGCAAGCCTCGCAGAATTGGTTAAAGAAAACCGGATCCGCCGGGGTAAAGGTGGAGTTGATGGCCTGGTTTGGATCGCCCACCCGCACTAGATTGGGCGCGGCGGCGGGATGGTCGGGATCGGCGGCCAGCCGCGTTAACAGTTGGGTTTGCAATGGCGAAGAGTCCTGGGCTTCATCTTCAAACACCGCAAACACGCGGGATTGCCAGAAGCGTTGGGTTTCGGGTTCAGCCAGGGTTCTCAGTGCCGCCAGGATCATATCGTCGTAGTCAATCCAGCCGCGCTGTTGGAGGAGCCCCTGGTAGCGCTCGTAGAGCCCGGCGGCAATGGTCAAAACATCATAGTTTTCAATATCCCCCGGCAAGGCGTGGTCTAGATGTTGGGCCAGGGTATAGAGATCGCCAGGTAGCAACCCGGAGCTTTTGGCTTCACGAATCACCGTATGGGCGAGGCTGGGCAACACCTCCGTCCGAAGCACGGATTGGCGTCGCAGCCCTTCGGTTTCTTCGCCATCGAACTGGCGGCCTTCAATTAAGCGCTGGTAGAGGACGGGGTTGGCCACAATCCACTGCTCTACGCAGGCACGAATTAGGCGATTGTTCTGGGCCGGGGAAACCAGGGTCAGGGTTTCCAGGCTAAGGTTAGAGAGTTCTGGGTTGCGAGTGGCGATAGTGAGCGCCAGTCCGTGCAGGGTAGACACGGTAAAGCTGGTTTGAGGCAGGCCTAGCCGCCGCAAATGCCCCCGCACCTTAGCCTTGAGGTTAGCCGCGGCCGATCGCGTAAACGTGACCAGCACCAGTTGCCGGTTGATGTGCAGCTGGTGGCGGGCAATGGCGATCGCCGCCGCCGCGGCCATACCCGTAGACTTACCCGACCCCGGCACCGCCGACACCGCCAGCCTCCCCCCCGACCAATCGGCTAGAGCCTGCTGCCCCAGACGTAAGCTGGCGTAGATTTCCTGTAGAATAACCTCTCGATCAAGCTGGGCAGCAACCGTCATTAACCTGTCCTCATGCCTGTCCTACTAGGATAACGGCGGCGTTGCTGAGAAAGTCGCGATACTGCAGGAGTGGGGTGTGCTGCTCGTTAACTTAGCCTATTGCCTACCGCAACCCACTGGCACCACGACCTATGCCCTCAATCTGCTGCCTTATCTGCATCCTCTCCAACCCCGCTACCTGACGTCCCACCCTCTGCCCGGCATAGCAGACTCCGCCCAGCCCACGGTGCCTCCTGGGATGACAGCAGCCCACGGCCTGCGCGGGCACCTCAAGCGTTTGTGGTGGACGCAGACCCAACTCCCCCGCCTGTATCGTCAATCCCAAGCCTCGCTGCTATTCTCGCCCATACCAGAAGCCCCCTTGGGCCAGGGCATTCCCTACGTGGTGACGGTTCACGATCTAATTCCCCTGCGGTTCTATCGTCCCTGGGCACCGCTACGGCTCTACTCTCGGTACTGTCTACCGCACATTCTGGCCCAGGCTCGCCATGTCATCTGCAATTCCACCGCTACCGCCAACGACCTGATGCAGTTCTTGGATTGCCCCAGCGATCGCCTCAGTCCCATCCCCCTGGCCCATGACGAAACTCGCTTTTGCTGGCTTGAGTTACCGACGGGTAATTACTTCCTCTGCTTAGGCCGTTGCGCTCCCTACAAAAACTGGAGCCGAGTCATCGCCGCCTTTGCCCAACTGCCGAGCCGGGCCGACTACGAACTCTGGCTGGTTGGTCCTTACCATCCCCGCGACACGCCCCGCCTTCAGGCTCAGACCGAGGCACTAGGCATCAGCAACCAGGTCAGAGTGCTGAACTTCTTGCCCGACGAGCAACTCGTAACTGTTCTCAATCAGGCGTTAGCCCTGGTCTTTCCCAGCCTGTGGGAAGGCTTTGGGCTACCTATCCTGGAAGCCATGGCCTGCGGCACCCCGGTAATTACCGCTAACCTGGCCTCCATGCCAGAAGTAGCTGGCGATGCGGCCTTATTAGTCGATCCCTACCAGGTCAACGAGATTGCCGCTGCAATGGAACAAGTAGGTCGTGACGAAGCGCTAAGGAACACCTCCGCCGCGCCGGATTTAGCCGCCTAGGACAGTTTTCTGCCCAGCGCACTGGTGAAGCTACCCTAGACGTCTTGCAAAGGGTGATGAATGGGTAAGTTTGACTGACCGATGTGAGCACCACCGAGGCCCAGGGGGCACAATGGATCAGCCCCCTCCCAAGGCCCAAAATGCCATGAAAGCGCTGATTTTATCTGGCGGAAAAGGAACCCGACTGCGGCCCCTTACCCATACCGGGGCTAAGCAGTTGGTACCGGTGATGAATAAGCCCATTCTCTGGTACGGCATTGAGAGCCTGGTTAAAGCCGGGATCACCGATATTGGCCTGATTATTAATCCAGAAACCGGAGCAGAAATTCGCCATCGTACCGGCGATGGGTCGCGATTTGGGGCTCGGATTACCTACATTCTGCAAGCTTCCCCGGATGGGTTAGCCCACGCCGTCAAGGTGGCTCAGCCCTTTTTGGGCGACTCCCCCTTTGCTATGTACCTGGGTGATAACCTGATTCAAGACTCCCTGGAAGGGTTTATCCACACCTTCAAAGCCGAGCAGTTGGATGCGCTGATTTTGCTGCGGCAAGTTCCTAATCCCACCGCCTTTGGGGTAGCTGAGGTGGCAGAGGATGGGCGGGTGATCAAGCTGGTGGAAAAACCGGCGCTGCCGCCGTCTAACCTGGCGTTGGTGGGGGTGTATTTTTTCTCGGCACAGGTGCATGGGCGATCGCCCAAATCCAACCCTCGGCCAGGGGAGAACTGGAAATTACCGACGCCATCCAACAACTCATCGACGGTCAACGGCAAGTCAAAGCCCTGGAATTACAGGGCTGGTGGCTGGATACCGGCAAAAAAGATGACCTGCTGGCGGCCAATCGCCTGCTGCTGGATACCACCCTAGAGTGCTACAACCACGGTCTGATCGAAGGTCAGAGCCGTATCGATGGGCGGGTGCAGATTGGCGCTAACTCCAAAATTGTTAATTGCCAGATTCGCGGCCCGGTGGTGATTGGTCAAAACTGCCATCTGGAAGGCTGTTTCATCGGCCCCTACAGCAGCATTGCCGATGGGGCCAAGCTCGTTAACATTGACCTTGATCACAGCGTTGTACTTGACCAGGCCCGCATCGAAAACGTGCCGCAGCGCATTGTCGATAGCCTGATTGGCCAGCGGGTCGTTCTACGCTCCACCGAGCAGCGTCCCAAGGCGCTACGGTTTATGCTGGGGGACGACAGCGAGGTAGAACTAACCTAAGGATCAACGTTACGAATGGATTGATCCACCGACTTTCGTTGCTAGCCCTGACGCTGCACTAGTCAGATAGGTTTCGCTTGGCTGAACTCACAGTCTTACTTACCGGCCTGTCGCTTATCATAAAGACAGCTTTTACGGAAAAAGACCGGAGTGCAGCTTCTATGCTGACTTTAGACAATCTTAGGGATGAAACCACCGCAATATTAAGCTTTATTGAGCAGAAATGGGCTCAGCTAACAGGAAACGCCCGTGGCGGACACCGAGACAAGCTAGCGTCCTGGAAAACTTTAGCTGCAGCTTCAACTGACGGACATCTGGATGATACTGACCCAGACACGCCTTACATTCTTTTCCTCCCAAAAGATTTTATTTTTCCTGGCGGAAGATTTGTAGTCCAATTTTACTGGGATAGTTACTTTATTATCCTATCGTTGTTGCGCGGGAATAGATTTGAATTGGCAAAAGGGATGGTTGAGAATTGCCTATTTTTAGTTGAGCAGCATGGGATGGTAATTGCTAATCGCAAGAGATGGGCAGCAGGTTCACAACTACCTTTCTTGTCTGAAATGATTAAAGAAGTGTATCAAGTCAGCGGAGATAAGCTTTGGCTGGAAAAAGCATTACCCGTATTAGAAAAAGAATATAAGCATTACTGGCTCAACCAAGATCACCTTGCTTATTGTGACCTTAGCCGTTATCATGCGCCATCATGCTTCCCAAAAGATTACATTGCATTAATTACTCTCGATAACGAAGCTACATGGGATTTGTCACCACGTTTTGAGGTAGAAGATATTCTATATCTCTTACCTATTGATTTGAATAGTAATCTTTGCATCTATGAAAGAAACTTTGCTTATTTTTATGAGCAAATCAATCAAGAAGAAGTAGCAAGATTATGGAGGGAATCCGCTCAAAAGCGCTTAGAAGCAATCAACGATCTGATGTGGGATGAGTTGGATGGACTTTATTATGACTATAATTATAAATTTAGTGAAAGGAAGAAAGTAAAATCTCTTGCAACTTACTTACCTCTTTTTTACGGGTTAATAAGTGTTTCTCAGGCAGAAAGATTGCATAGTAATCTCTGTCTCTTTGAAAAAGAATTTGGATTGGTCACATGTGATCAAGATTATGGTTATAGTGATCGTCAATGGAATTATCCAGTAGGTTGGGCACCTCTCCATTGGATTGTTTATAAAGGCTTGAAAAACTATGGATATGATGAAGATGCTAAACGAATAGCTTTGAAGTGGTTGAATTTAAATTATAGCATTTGGGAAAAGACTGGAAGCCTTTTTGAAAAATACGATGTTGTACGAGGCAGTCATGAGGTATTGACAGATAGGTACAAAAATCAAGAGGGATTTGGTTGGACTAATGCGGTTTTCCATGCTCTTACTGTAGACTTGACAAGTTAGAGATCTTAATTCCTGGTTAAAGAAGTGTGAATTTAAAGAAAAAGTTTTTAGAGAGGAAGGCTCTATGTATGTCAGATGAGTTTAGCAAGATCGAATACGATAATCTGTACAAAGAAATTTTAGAAAATTCAAATAAAGTATACCTAGTTTTGAATATCTGTGTCACAAGTACAGCGGCTCTTCTAGGCTATGTTCTCACGTTAGATCCCAGTAGATTGCCGCCAAAGGAAATAGGTTTACCTTTCCTTTTACTACTTCCATTTTCGATTATATTGCCTTCAATAATATTTGTTAGCAGCTCTCACAATTCAACTGTCAGGATAGCTGCATACTTAAAAGTATTTTACGAGGAAGATCAGAAAGATATTTCATGGCAAAGACGGATGCAAAAGTTGAGAGAGAAGGGAAAGTCGAAATACCGAGTGTTCAATATCAGTCTAAAATCAATATTTTTGATACTTGGCTTTATCTGTATCTTTCTGTCGATCATATCAAGCTTTTATGCTTGGAGTCAGTTATCTAACTCGATTATATTCATTTTTTACGTCTCTCTTGTCCTATTTTAGGATATCAACTAATATCGTTGTCGAGGGAGTTAGAGAGAAAGTGGTCTGCTGAGTTTTTTGGTGAGCTTATCAAGTTTTGGGAAACTCTTAAAGAGGAGGAAAAGAGAATATGAATTCTCAGACAATGGTTCCCGTTTTAATGATTGAACCCTCATCATGGTTACGTTCGGAAATCACCGTTGAGAAAGTTGACGGTGTTAGCCTTGTCAAGTTTACTAGTGAATTACACAGCCGATTAGAAGAATTGTTGGGAAAGAGAAAAGTTGGGTCACTTTCCCCAGAAGAAGAAGTCGAATACGCCGGGATTTCAGAGCTAGAGAGAATATTAACGTTCATCAATGCTAAATTGATTGCTAGTCGTGCCCATTAACGAACGTACTCGTCAACTCATACGTGAAAGAGCAAAATATCTTTGCGAATATTGTCATTCTCCAGAACGTTCTAGCTCAGATATCTTCACGATAGATCACCTAATTCCTCAATCCTTGGGTGGTTCAGATGCTCTTAGCAATTTGGCTCTTGCTTGTCGTCGTTGCAATGAGCGTCGTTATAATTTTATGACTGGAATTGACCCAGAAACACAGCAAGAAGTACCCTTATTCAATCCTCGTCTAATGCAATGGGCAGAACACTTTGCCTGGTCAAAAAATGGACTCAAAGTTGTTGGCATAACACCCATAGGTCGAGCAACTTGTCATCGCCTTGACCTCAATGATGAATTTCATAATCAAGAGTTTATCCAGGAATCTAGGCAGCTATGGATACAGGGAGGTTGGCATCCACCCTCAGACGATCCCCAGCAAAAAATATGCTGATCATGAATTATTTTCGGGCGATAGGCACAGGTTTCTTCGCCCATCTCCCAAATTCAGCAATGAACGACCTGCTTAATCAAAGATTCAAAGAAATTCCTGCTTTTCTAGCCAGGTCTATTCCTGATAAGTAGCTCCTTTGGGAAGCCTGGATACGACGGTGGGTAGAGATGCTATGGCGCTATTTCTGGGCAGAGGGAAGGCATGACGCAACGACGACTGTTGGTTACGGGTGGGGCGGGATTTATCGGCACTAATTTCGTGCGCTACTGGTGTGAGCGGCATCCTGCCGACGCGCTGCTGGTGCTGGATAAGCTGACCTACGCTGGCAACCGGGCCAGTTTGACCGATTTAATCCAAACCGGGCACATTCAGTTTGTACCGGGGGATATTTGCGATCGCCCCCTGCTCGATGCCCTCTTGACCGACCACAGCATTGACACCCTGGTTCACTTCGCGGCGGAGTCCCATGTGGATCGCTCCATCCTGGGGCCGGGGGCCTTTGTGCAAACTAATGTAGTCGGTACCTTCACGCTATTAGAGGCGTTTCGTCAGCACTGGGAGGGGCAGCAAACTCCCGACCATTTTCGGTTTTTGCACATTTCTACTGACGAGGTATTTGGTAGCCTTAGCCCTACGGATCCGCCGTTTTCAGAAACCACGCCCTATGCCCCCAACAGCCCCTACTCCGCGTCTAAGGCTGGTAGCGACCATCTGGTGCGGGCCTACTTCCACACCTACGGGCTGCCGACGCTGATTACCAACTGCTCCAACAACTACGGCCCCTACCAGTTTCCCGAAAAACTGCTGCCGCTCTTCATCTCCAACATCCTCGACCAGAAGCCCCTCCCGGTCTATGGCCAGGGCGACAACGTGCGCGACTGGCTCTGGGTCATCGACCATTGCCGGGCCATCGACCTCATCTTCCACGCCGGCCGCAACGGCGAGACCTACAACATCGGCGGCC
>JAAUUR010000437.1 GCA_012031045.1 Leptolyngbyaceae cyanobacterium SM2_5_2 | reverse complement strand
TTGAACACAGCTTTCAATCGTAAGATTAGGTAGATTCAGCAGGGTATCAAGGTGAAAGTCCATAGTGGCTACAGTCTGACGAACTGTAATCTAGTTTACAAGAATCACCTAAAATCCAGAAGAGCCTTTGGGAGCTGCGCCCCCAGGCAGGGGGTTTCACCCCCTCCACCCCCACCTGCATCTTCTATTTAATTGCACCCACCTACTTATAGTTCGGCCCACTGCCGCAATAGATTGGATTGCACCTTGGCCAGCAGGTCAAATTCGCGAGTCTTGCCGTGCTGCTCGTACAAGGACTGTGAAGCCGTCTCCAAATCAAACAGCAACTCCCGCTGGGCCGGGTCACGAACCAGGCTTTGCACCCAGCTAACGGCCACCAGGCGCACCCCAAGGGTAACGGGGTTGACGCGGTGCAGGGTTGAGGCAGGGTACAGTACTAGCGCTCCTGCCTCCAGCTTAAAAGCTTGCTCTCCGGCACTGCTGTCGATGACCAGTTCGCCCCCCTGGTAAGTCTCTGGGTCACTCAAGAACAGCGTGAACGACACATCCGATCGCATCGGCTGCCCCTGGTAGGTCATCAACGCATTGTCGGTGTGGGGGCCGTAGCTCATACCCACCTCGTAGCGGCTAATCAGCATAGGATGGATGGTGCGAGGCCGGGCCACAATTTGAAACAGCCCATTGCGCTGTAGAGCCTTGGCGATGAGGGCGCGAATATCTTTCAGGGCTGAGGACTCTGACGGTAGTTGAGCGTTGTGCTTGACGGCTTGGGCGTGCCAGCCAGCGGTGGTTTTGCCGTCTACAAAGTCTGCCTTGGCCAGAATTGCTGTGATAGCGTCAAGCTCCGTTGGGGTTAGCACTGCACCAATACACAAAATCATGCCTGTTCACCATCTGGATAACCCTATCCTCAGCGTATCCAACTCCTGGGGTGCATCGCGCCAGCCATGCAGCGGAGATAATCATCATAGTGCCAGGTTTCAGCCAGACCTTACCACGCATCCAGCCGCCGCGGCGTCACTGTTTTGTAACGAACACTACAACTCACCATGGCCGACTCCCGGCTACAACGCTAAAGTAAAGGTTGCTCTTGTTAAGTACCTCCACCGTGGAACTTACTTCGCCAACCGCTACCGATATCCAGGGCATTTTTGACCGCATTGCCCCAGTCTACGATGAGCTGAACCAGCGCCTCAGCCTGGGTCTGCATCGTGTGTGGAAGCACATGGCTGTGCGCTGGAGTGGTGCAACCGCAGGAGATACAGCCCTGGACGTGTGCTGTGGCAGCGGCGATCTGGCCATCATGCTGGCGAGTCAGGTGGGGGCGGCGGGCACAGTCTACGGGCTAGACTTTTCCTCCGAGCAGCTAGGGGTGGCCCAGCGGCGATCTCACCAAGCCTACCTGCCTACCCCAATCCACTGGATCCAGGGCGATGCCCTAGCCCTTCCCTTGGCCAACCAGTCCATTGACGCGGCGACCATGGCCTACGGCCTGCGCAACCTGACGGATATACCCACCGGCCTGAGCGAGCTGCGGCGGGTGCTCAAGCCCGGTGCTAAAGCCGCGATTTTAGATTTTCATAGGCCCCAAAGCTCCTGGGCCGAGCAGTTTCAGCGCTGGTATTTAGAGCACATCGTAGTGCCCACCGCCTGTAACCTGGGGTTGACCGATGAGTACGCCTACATTGCCCCCAGTGTAGAGCGCTTTCCCACTGGCCCAGAGCAGGTGCAACTGGCCCATGGGGCTGGGTTTTCTCAGGCGGTTCACTACCCCATTGCCGCTGGGCTGATGGGGGTTTTGGTAGTGAGTTACGGCCATGACCTGGGCTGATCTATGGCTGCTGGCGGCTCCGCCTTTATTTGGGGGTGTGATTGGTTATTTCACCAATGATATCGCCATCAAAATGCTGTTTCGGCCCTATCGGGCAATTTACGTTGGTAATCAAAGACTGCCCTTTACGCCGGGGCTAATTCCCAGTAACCAGGAGCGGCTGGCTAAGCGCATTTCTGACACGATTATGGGGTCGCTGCTCACCCCAGAAGAATTGCAAAACCTGGCTCGCCGCCTGCTGCAAACCGAGCGTACCCAGGCCGCTATTAAATGGTTGTTGGAGTTAGCCCTTGATCAGGTCAAAAGCCGGGCTCAGGCGCGCACGGCTCAAATTGCGGGCAGCATTCTGCAAGATTTGTTCGGCAAGTCTCTACCCCGGCTGATTCGCGTTTGGGCCAGGCGGGACGATTTTTTGGAGCCTCAGCTTAACCAGCTTTTCGATCAGGTGCTGCTGGATTTCAAATTCAGCCCAGAGCAGGGTGACCAGATTGCTACCTGGGTGCTGACCGGGGTATTCCCCCCCGACAAGGTGCGGCAATTGGTGATAGATTTCCTTACCGATCGCAACATCCAGGTAATCGATACCATTTTTCGGGAGCGCACCAGCGGCACCTACTGGGTGGTGGCCAATCTCTTTGGGGTGCGTAATGCCTTGGCGCGTCTGCGGGCTTTCTGTTTGGATGAACGTGAGGTCAGTAACGCCCGCATTGCTGAACTCATTACTGCCCTACAAATCGGAAAACGATTGCGCGACTGGCTCCAGCAAGTTTCCCTACAAAATCTGCCGGTGGCCACAGTGCGGCAAATTCGCCGTAATCTGCGCGAGTCGGTACAGAGCTACATTCAAACCCTGGGGCCAGAGTTTTTGCGCGGCCTGGGGAACTCGGTGAACTGGGAAATGCTGGCTACTCAGCTCATTAATCGCTTGCAACATTCTGAAGTCATTAACCAATCCCTCGACCCAGTCAGTGAAGAACTGGCGCTGATTCTAGAACGCTACCTAGAGCGAGATTTAGAATCCCTCATTGCCCAAATTATCCCTATTCTAAATATTGAGCAGGTGATTATTGACCGGGTTCGTGGTACTTCCCCCAGGGAGCTAGAGATGGCCATTCAGGGCATTGTACGGAGTGAATTGCAGGCCATTGTTAACCTGGGCGGCATTTTAGGATTTGTAATTGGCATCTTTCAGGCCGTATTTTTCTACATTCAACGGGGTGGGTAGGGTATCCGCTTCAGCCGGGATGATAGCAAGGCTTAGAATATAGGAGTTAGAAGCCAAGAGTGTTGCTGTCAATAGCTCCTAGCTCCTGAATTCTGTGACCGAAGCCTGTACCAGCAAGAGAGAAGAAATCAATGGCCACCAAACAACAATTTCGGAGTTTTGATGAGGTGCTGAGTAGTTCCCCAGTGCCGATTTTGGTGGATTTTTACGCAACTTGGTGCGGCCCCTGCCAAATGATGGCGGGCATTTTAACCCAGGTTAATCATCAGCTTAAGGGTCAGCTTAAAATTGTTAAAATTGACACGGATAAGTATCCACAAATTGCCTCCCGGCACCAAATTGAAGCCTTACCAACCCTGGTTCTCTTTAAGGCTGGGCAGCCGATGGACCGCATTGAAGGTGTTCTCCCCACGGATCAACTCATTAACCGATTGCGGGAGCAGTTAGCTTAGGACTGGGTCAACGATGTGACTGTATCTAACCCCCCAGAATCTAGCCACCCAGCTCTAAACTTCGGAGCCAAGGTGCCCTGCGCGATCGCCCTGGGCAGCAATCTAGGCGACTCCCGCCGGATTCTGGAGTCTGCTCTACGGCAGTTGTCTGAATGTTCAGGCATCACGCTAATCACTAGCTCCAGCCTTTACCAAACGGCTCCAGTTGGCCCGCCCCAGCCTGACTATCTGAATGCCTGTGCAGTACTCTCCACCAGCCTGGCTCCCCGTGACCTGCTGCACACATTGCTAAGCATCGAGCAAGCCCTTGGCCGGGTGCGCCGCGAGCGCTGGGGGCCGCGCAGCCTAGATATAGACCTACTCTTTTACGGCGATCACGTTCTGACTGAACCTGATCTGCAAATTCCTCACCCCCGCCTGCGAGAGCGGGCCTTTGTACTGGTACCCCTGGCCGAAATTGCCCCAGACTGGCGCGATCCCGTAACAGGGCTATCCATTCAGGCGCTCTGTCAGGCCGTTGGTTCAGAAGGAGTACATCGGTTATAGGGAAGGCGGTGCGGATAGCACGAACACGCCAGCACCCTCGTTAACTCA
>JAAUUR010000436.1 GCA_012031045.1 Leptolyngbyaceae cyanobacterium SM2_5_2 | reverse complement strand
TGCGCAACCTGGGACGACCGCTAGGACGGAGTTTGGGGCAGTCGTTCGCGCCGGTGGAGAAGCACGCCCAGCACCTGCCGCACCGTTTGAGGGTTTGTAAAGTAGTTTGTGTCAGATATGGGATTGCTACATAGGGAACCTGCCTTCAAACTCAATGGCAAATCGATTCAAGGCCCCCTTCCAATCTCGAATCGGCATCGTCCATTTTTTCGAGACATTCGCAATCGCCAGATAGATCACCTTCATGGCAGACTCGTCAGTCGGGAAGGAGCGGTGGTTTCGCAGGACTTTACGCAAGGTCATATTCAGAGACTCAATGGCATTGGTGGTGTAAATCGCTTTGCGAATGTCATCGGGGAAGTTGAAGAAGGGAATAATCCGCTCCCAATGGGCCATCCAGGATTTACTGATAGTGGGATAGCGAGCGTCCCATTTCGCTGCAAAGTCCATGAGAGCCGCCTCTGCGTCAGTAGCCGTCGCGGCGCTGTAGATGGCTTTGAGATCAGATGCAACCGCTCTGCGGTCTTTGTAGGAGACGTAGCTCAGTGCATTGCGCACCAAGTGGACGATACATAGTTGCACCCGTGTGTGTGGAAAGACCGTTTCAATCGCTTCAGGAAAGCCAGTGAGCCCATCCACGCAGGCGATGAAGATGTCTTTCACCCCTCGAGTTTGCAGCTCGGTTAGCACCGAAAGCCAGAACTTCGAGGATTCATTCTCCGTCATCCACAGCCCCAGTAGCTCCTTGCGACCGGCCAAATTGACGCCTCAGGCCAAGTGGACAGCCTTATTGATCACCCGCCCGTCCTGGCGCACTTTGACCACCAGGGCATCGAAATACACAATTGGGTACACCGCATCGAGACTCCGGTTTTGCCATGCCTTGCGCTCTGCTTCCACCGCCTCGGTCACGGTTGAGACTAGGGTGTGGGAGACGTTGACCCCATAGAGGTCTTGCAACTGCCCCTGGATATCACGGGTGGTCATCCCTCGGGCATACAGCGACAGAATCTTGCCATCAAAGCCGGTAAAACGGGTCTGGCCTTTCTCGATGAGCTGGGGCTCGAAGGCTCCGTTTCGGTCGCGGGGAATGCCGATCTCCGCTTCGCCAAACTCACCCTTGATCGTTTTCTTGCTCGTCCCATTGCGGCGATTCTGGGGACGGTCGGCTTCGGGCTCGGCTTTTTCCTCAACCAGGTGATGGGTTAACTCGGCACTCAAGCAGCGTTCGATGAGGGCTTTGGTCAGTTGCTTGACGATACCCTCTTCGCCCATCAAGTCGTCAGGGCATTGGTAGTCTTTGAGTAACTCGTCGATTAGTTCAGGTCGAAAGGTCATTGGGCTTGCCTTTGGTAGTTAGTTCATTAGATCCTGTTTTGACCTCTGACACAAACTAATTTACAGTCCCCCTGCCGCCGGAGTTGGGTCTCGGCCTGCTGTTGGTGTTTCTCCACCTGACGCTCAATTTGCCGCCGGTCACTGCCCACTCGGGCTTTGTTTTCAACCACGACCCAGAGCTGTTTCACGCCCCCATAGGTGCTGCACACACAGGCCAGACGATAGCCGTCTCGCTCACTGGCCTCAAACACCTCGGCGGGTAAGTCACTGACGAGGGCTTGGGCCTCAGCGAGGGTCAGGGGCACGCGAGTCATCCAATGCAGGTCGCCCATCTGGGCTAAATTAGCGGCGCTATACAGGGCACTATCGGCGACTAGAATCCCGTCTAGGTTCCACTGCTGGGCAAAGGCCGTCACCCGCTCCCCAAAGACCGCTTTATCGGATTGGTTCCCACTCGACACCGTCAAAGCTAACGGGACACCGCCATCGTTGCTGCACATCAGCTCCACAATGAACTGCTTCAGGTCGGGTCGATGATCCTTGGAGTAGCCCTGGGTGATCTCGATACAGCCCACCTCGGGAGTCTCGCTGTCATACTCCCCATGAACGCTGAAACTACTGCTGTCGTAGTGGTAACAGCGGGTCGTTAGGGCAAAGGTTCGATAGGCATCCAGGGCGATCCGGCTATACAGGGCGCTGAGGCCGTAGTCCCAGACCTTATCCAGTAAGCGGCCTAGGTAGTCATCGTTCAGATGTTCGGGCGCAATCCCCTCCCCCAGTAGGTGTTCAGTCGCTTTGCCGATAAAGAACTCTTCATACAGATATAACGGCGCACTGACAAAGCCCAAGCCATTCAAAATCATCCCTTTCAGCCCTTGCCCAGGACTCACGATCTGCTGCGGATGGGTGCCGAGACAGTCATTCACTCGCTCTTCTAGCCCCATCTGATCTATGATTCCGGCAATGATACCGAGATGGTCTAAGTCTGTAACGTCCATGGTCAGGTCCTCGGTTCAAAAATCAGTACCGATTAAATTACCTCACTTCCTGCCCCAACCTGCGGAATGTGCGATTAGAAGTCGATTAAGGTCTAAAAATCGACGGAGGCTGGAACCGGGCATTCGCTTAAGCCGGGACGCTGGAAGAACTTGGCCTGTCGGAGTCAGGAGTCAGGAGTCAGGATTGAAAAGCTTTCTAGGCTACACCTGAGGGGTCACCGGAGATCGTTGATAGGTTTTTTATGGCGGTACGCACCCGGTCAAACCAGACCTCCAACCCTTCCCCGGTTTTGGTAGATACTGGAATCACGGTGATGTGGGGATTAATCTGGCGCAGGTTGGCTTCGATCTGGCCCAGGTTGGCATCCAGGTAAGGGAGCCAGGTCGATTTTAGTGACCAGCAGCACATCCGCCTCCCGAAACATGACCGGATACTTCAGGGGCTTGTCTTCCCCTTCAGTCAGGCTAAGCAGGGCCACCTTGGCATGTTCCCCTACCTCAAACTCTGTCGGGCAGACCAGGTTGCCAACGTTTTCCACCAGCACCAGAGCCATCTCTGGGGGAGACCCCAAGGCTTCGAGCTGGTGCAACCCCCGGCCACCAATGCGGGCATCCAAATGGCACGAGCGCCCGGTGTTGATGGCCACCACAGGCACCCCATACTGGCGCAGGCGGTCGGCGTCTAGCTCGGTGGTCATGTCTCCTTTAATTAACATCCCCTACATCGAAGAGGGTGATTTGCTCCCGCAGGTCAACCCCCCAACTCGAAGTTGTAGGGGGTATAGAGAACGGAGATATAAAGATTACGGGGCTCAGGCCCGGTTCCCTGGTGGCTGCTCTTGGATCAGGCACCAGCCGCGATCGCGGCTAGCCGGAACCCTAGAAACCCTTAGATATTTTTGAGCAGCCCTGGGGCCACCCTGGTAAATTGACTGTTACTAGGAATAACAATTGCTCGGTCAATAGAAAGTAACTGCGGATACAAAAATGACTTCTGCCAGAATTCTTCTGGGCTGATCGGCACTTTTGCCGGAATTCTTCTTCGCCGACTGGTAGATTAAACCTACAATCTAAGGCAGTCACACCCCTGAACACCATGACGACAGCTGAGTCGAATCAAGCCGTAAGTGGGCGCTATCCCCGCCAGTCTCTACGGCGGGCCGAGCGGGCCTTTAAATGCTCATCCCTGCGGCTAGAGCTGCTGGGGGATATGCAGTCAAATAGTATCTCCCTGCGTCAGATTGTTGAGCAACCGGGGCGCAAGAACCGCTACAGTCGCCGGGCTTTGTCGGAGCTTCAGGCCGAAAATGAGATGATGTGGCTGATTGCCGTGGGGCTCCTGAGGCGGGAAGTGGATGGCCAGGGTATTACCGACGGGTTTCGTCTCACGCCCCTAGCAAAGCAGATTCTGGGAAAATATGCCGATACCCAATCGGATTTCCCCTTGCCCACCCTAGGCGATCGCTGAAGAATCAACTATGCGTTGGTTTTTGCCGGTGCTGCGGGTGGTGTTTCGCTAATTAATCTAATTAATCAGAGACAAATACGGCGGCTTTATTCGTTTGTCCGAAACCATCACTGGTGGTAATGGGTAAATTTGTTAACCAGGTATTGGACATCAACCCCGATGCGGATGGTCAAATCCGATGCTAAGTCCCCAGTGGAGGAGGCTTCGTACCTGGCCCCCGCCGAGACTCCGTTGCAGGTAGCGGGCCGCGTCTAGATCCCCCTGATTGCACAACAATCTCGGTTTCGGCTAACAGTTGG
>JAAUUR010000435.1 GCA_012031045.1 Leptolyngbyaceae cyanobacterium SM2_5_2 | reverse complement strand
AATCCAACCGAGACACTTGACAATCCCCACAGAGTCCGATAGATTAGTAAATGCGCTTGCGAGAGCGAGCGACCTGAACCGAGACAAAAGAATAGAGTTTGAGAGAGCGGAAGCGCGTTGGATGAAGTCTAACGAATGAGAAGAGAGCCAAATTTCTAGGGTAATAGCGAAGGCGAAGCCAGAGCGAGATTCTAGGGATTTACTATGGAGAGTTTGATCCTGGCTCAGGATGAACGCTGGCGGTCTGCTTAACACATGCAAGTCGAACGGTCTTTTCGGAGACAGTGGCGGACGGGTGAGTAAAGCGTGAGAATCTGCCTCCAGGTCGGGGACAACAGTGGGAAACCGCTGCTAATCCCGGATGAGCCTAAGGGTAAAAGATTTATTGCCTGGAGAGGAGCTCGCGTCCGATTAGCTAGTTGGTGAGGTAAGAGCTCACCAAGGCGACGATCGGTAGCTGGTCTGAGAGGACGATCAGCCACACTGGGACTGAGACACGGCCCAGACTCCTACGGGAGGCAGCAGTGGGGAATTTTCCGCAATGGGCGAAAGCCTGACGGAGCAAGACCGCGTGCGGGAGGAAGGCTTTTGGGTCGTAAACCGCTTTTCTTAGGGAAGAAGCTCTGACGGTACCTAAGGAATCAGCCTCGGCTAACTCCGTGCCAGCAGCCGCGGTAATACGGAGGAGGCAAGCGTTATCCGGAATTATTGGGCGTAAAGCGTCCGCAGGCGGCTTAACAAGTCTGCTGTCAAAGACTGGAGCTCAACTCCAGGTCGGCAGTGGAAACTGTCAAGCTAGAGTGCAGTAGGGGTAGAGGGAATTCCCAGTGTAGCGGTGAAATGCGTAGAGATTGGGAAGAACACCGGTGGCGAAAGCGCTCTACTGGGCTGCAACTGACGCTGAGGGACGAAAGCTAGGGGAGCGAAAGGGATTAGATACCCCTGTAGTCCTAGCCGTAAACGATGGAGACTAGGCGTGGCTTGTATCGACCCAAGCCGTGCCGAAGCCAACGCGTTAAGTCTCCCGCCTGGGGAGTACGCACGCAAGTGTGAAACTCAAAGGAATTGACGGGGGCCCGCACAAGCGGTGGAGTATGTGGTTTAATTCGATGCAACGCGAAGAACCTTACCAAGGCTTGACATCCCGCGAATCCTGGTGAGAGCCGGGAGTGCCTTCGGGAGCGCGGAGACAGGTGGTGCATGGCTGTCGTCAGCTCGTGTCGTGAGATGTTGGGTTAAGTCCCGCAACGAGCGCAACCCTTGTCCTTAGTTGCCAGCATTCAGTTGGGCACTCTAGGGAGACTGCCGGTGACAAACCGGAGGAAGGTAGGGATGACGTCAAGTCATCATGCCCCTTACGTCTTGGGCTACACACGTACTACAATGGTTGGGACAACGGGCAGCGAAGCGGCGACGCCGAGCGAATCCCAGCAAACCCAGCCTCAGTTCAGATCGCAGGCTGCAACTCGCCTGCGTGAAGGAGGAATCGCTAGTAATCGCAGGTCAGCATACTGCGGTGAATCCGTTCCCGGGCCTTGTACACACCGCCCGTCACACCATGGAAGTTGGCCATGCCCGAAGTCGTTACCCTAACCTTAGGGAGGGGGACGCCGAAGGCAGGGCTGATGACTGGGGTGAAGTCGTAACAAGGTAGCCGTACCGGAAGGTGTGGCTGGATCACCTCCTTAAAGGGAGACCTTACCCACTGGAGACTGAAAGCACAAAGCGAATAAGTCCTAGTTGGTCATCCCCAAGGTCGGTCATCAACGCGCGGAAGCCTCTCAAACTCTTAGGTTCAGGCTAAGGGCTATTAGCTCAGGTGGTTAGAGCGCACCCCTGATAAGGGTGAGGTCCCTGGTTCAAGTCCAGGATGGCCCACTGAACGGGGGTATAGCTCAGTTGGTAGAGCGCCTGCTTTGCAAGCAGGACGTCAGCGGTTCGAGTCCGCTTACCTCCACTCTGACCTGAGTCAGACTCAACTAATACTCAAAATTCAGCACTGACCTTGAGGAAATTTCCTAACGGGAGATTTCTAGAAGGCAAATGCTGGACGATTGAGTTCAGCCACAGAACCTTGAAAACTGCATAGCGAAAGTAAATAGGTAGTTCAGAGTCATGTATAACCTATGTGAAAGCATAGATTGTGTACAGACAAAGATAACCGAGCAGGTCAAGCTACCAAGAGCTAACGGCGGATCCCTTGGCACACAGAGGCGATGAAGGACGTGGCGACCAACGATATGCTCCGGGGAGCTGGAAGCAAGCATCGATCCGGAGGTTTCCGAATGGGGCAACCCCAAGTACGGTCTGCTGAACACATAAGCAGACACGAGCGCACCCGGCGAACTGAAACATCTTAGTAGCCGGAGGAAGAGAAAGCAAAAGCGATTCCCTGAGTAGCGGCGAGCGAAACGGGAACAGCCTAAACCAATCGCTACGGCGGTTGGGGTCGTGGGACAGTCATCAGCGACCGCAAAGATTAGACGAAGCAGTTGAACGCTGCACCAGAGAAGGTAAAAGTCCTGTAGTCAAAAATTGGCACGGCGCGACTGTATCCCGAGTAGCGCGGGGCACGTGAAATCCCGCGTGAATCTGCGAGGACCACCTCGTAAGGCTAAATACTCCTGTGTGACCGATAGCGAACCAGTACCGCGAGGGAAAGGTGAAAAGAACCCCAGTGAGGGGAGTGAAATAGAATGTGAAACCGTTAGCTTACAAGCAGTGGAAGGCTGATTAAACGGCTGACCGCGTGCCTGTTGAAGAATGAGCCGGCGACTTACAGGCTGTGGCTGGTTAAGGCAGAGAATGCTGGAGCCCCAGCGAAAGCGAGTCCGAATAGGGCGCTTGTCACAGTTTGTAGACCCGAACCCGGGCGATCTAACCATGGCCAGGCTGAAGCTTGGGTAAAACCAAGTGGAGGGCCGAACCGACTTCTGTTGAAAAAGGAGCGGATGAGCTGTGGTTAGGGGTGAAATGCCAATCGAGCCCGGAGCTAGCTGGTTCTCCTCGAAATGCGTTTAGGCGCAGCGGTTAAGAGATTGCACGGGGGGTAAAGCACTGCTTCGCTGCGGGCTGCGAGAGCGGTACCAAAGTGAGGCAAACTCAGAATACCCGTGTAAAACTTAGCCAGTGAGACGGTGGGGGATAAGCTTCATCGTCGAAAGGGAAACAGCCCAGACCGCCAGCTAAGGTCCCCAAATAGTGACTCAGTGGTAAAGGAGGTGGGAGTGCCGAGACAACCAGGAGGTTTGCTTAGAAGTAGCCATCCTTGAAAGAGTGTGTAATAACTCACTGGTCAAGCGCTCCTGCGCCGAAAATGAACGGGACTAAGTCACTTACCGAAGCTGCGGACTTGCAATGCAAGTGGTAGAGGAGCGTTCTGCATGGGGTGAAGCACTAGCGGCAAGCAGGTGTGGACGGTGCAGAAGTGAGAATGTCGGCTTGAGTAGCGAAAATTGGGGTGAGAATCCCCAACCCCGAAACCCTAAGGGTTTCTCCGCAAGGCTCGTCCGCGGAGAGTTAGTCGGGACCTAAGGCGAGGCTGAAAAGCGTAGTCGATGGACACAGGGTCAACATTCCCTGACTGCTATACGGGAGTCTAAATGGGGACGCATGAGAACTAGCTACACCCTGATTGGATTGGGAGGTGTCTACGGACGCCGCGTAGTGAATAGGAGTGCCAAGAAAAGCCATTTAGATGTTGAACGTATGGCACCCGTACCCGAAACCGACACAGGTAGGGTGGTAGAGTATACCGAGGGGCGCGAGGTAACTCTCTCTAAGGAACTCGGCAAAATGACCCCGTAACTTCGGAAGAAGGGGTGCCCCCGCAAGGGGGTCGCAGTGAAGAGGCCCAGGCGACTGTTTACCAAAAACATAGGTCTCTGCTAACTCGTAAGAGGACGTATAGGGGCTGACGCCTGCCCAGTGCCGGAAGGTTAAGGAAGTTGGTTAGCGTTATGCGAAGCTGACGACTGAAGCCCCGGTGAACGGCGGCCGTAACTATAACGGTCCTAAGGTAGCGAAATTCCTTGTCGGGTAAGTTCCGACCCGCACGAAAGGCGTAACGATCTGGGCGCTGTCTCGGAGAGAGGCTCGGCGAA